>USKC01000065.1 GCA_900555195.1 uncultured Lachnospiraceae bacterium | reverse complement strand
ATCCCGGCGCTGATAGCCTGCAAGTTCGGCCACTTTTTGCAAAAAAGAGTTGAAATATATAATTTTTTATTATAAACTAGTAGGGAATTAAACGTGAATTATTAGGAGGAAGATTTTTTATGATTTCTGCAGGTGATTTCAGAAATGGTGTTACGATCGAAGTAGAAGGCAATGTTTATCAGATAATTGAATTCCAGCATGTAAAACCCGGAAAGGGAGCCGCTTTTGTAAGGACGAAGCTGAAGAACATCATTAACGGCGGTGTTGTGGAGAAAACATTCCGTCCTACTGAGAAATTCCCGCAGGCACGAATCGATAGAAAAGATATGCAGTATTTGTATGCGGATGGGGATCTGTTTACCTTTATGGATATGGAAAACTATGATCAGATTTCCCTGAATGCGGAGACAGTTGGCGATGCTCTGAAGTTTGTAAAGGAGAACGAGATCTGTAAGGTCTGCTCCTATAACGGAAGCGTATTCACCGTAGAACCTCCGCTGTTCGTAGAACTTGAGATTACCGAAACGGAGCCCGGATTTAAGGGAGATACCGCTACGGGTGCGTCCAAACCTGCTACGGTTGAGACGGGTGCAGTGGTTTCTGTTCCGCTGTTTGTTAACCAGGGTGATAAGATCAAGATCGATACCAGAACAGGCGAGTATCTGTCCAGAGCATAAGAAATCATCTGTAATATTTTTTAGCGCTTAGCCTATAAGACAATAAAAATCCCACATACTATGCAACATAGTGGATGTGGGATTTTGTTGTCTTTTTTTATTCCCGCCAGCATGCGCCAATGGGTATGCGGAGAAGGACAGCATGCCAGGATGCATGTGCTCTGAGGCGGAGATTTGATGAAACAATGGGATGCGTGCGGCAGCCATTGTTTGGAATTCCATTTTTATTTCTATGCCGGAGCGTGTCTGGCTCCGGATGTGTGCAGCGGTTTTGTGACGTCTGGATACAAAACTGCTTTCCCCGCGGCAAAGGCCAAACGGCCATCTTTAAGCGGGCAACCATTTCTTGGGATTGCTCCGGATAAGCAGGAGAATCCGTCGTGACAAATACCCATCTACAAAAGAAAGGAAACGATATGACATTTGAAGAGTTTACGCAAAAGATGAAGCATGCCCTCCAGGATTATTTCGGAGAGGAACTTCAGATTGATGCACAGAACATGCAGAAAAACAATGGTGTGGAACTGACCGGGCTGATTTTCATGGATCCGAATAATGACATAGCGGTTACGGTCTATCTGGAAGGTTTTTATGAAGAATATGAAAACGGCAAAACCATGGGAGAGACAGTGCGCGAACTGATCCGCATCTATGAAGAGAATCGTCCGGCGAAGACGCTTAATATGGATTTTTTTCTGGATTATGAACAGGTAAAAACACGTCTGGCGTGCAGGTTGGTTAACCGGGAAAGGAATGAGACGCTTCTTAGCCGTGCACCGTATCAGCCATACCTGAATCTGGCAGTCATCGCCTGCTGTATTCTGATGGGAGATGAATTTGGCTGCGGCTGTATTGTGATCACACAGGAACACATCGAGAGATGGAAGATAGAGAAGGAGAGGCTGTTTAGAGATGCCAGGGAGAATATGCCCAGGATCCTGCGCCCGGAATTGATGCATATTGAAGAACTCGTGGAAGAAGAGAGCCGAACCATGCTGCGGGAACAGATGGAAGAGAAGGGCGGACAGATCTATATCCTTACCAATACGCAGCATTTTTATGGAGCTGCCGCTTTGCTGTATCCGGGATTGCTGGAAGCTTTGTCCGGAACGGAAAGACGCTGCTTTTTTCTCCTTCCCAGTTCGGTTCATGAGGTGATTCTGCTGGCGGATACCGGACAGGAAGAAGCGGCTCGGCTGGGAGAAATCGTACGGGAAGTCAATGGGACCAAGTATGTGTCCGAAGAAGAGTATCTGTCGGATGATGTATATTATTATGATGGCAGAAGCGGGATGATACGGCTTCTGTAAGTATTTGCACAGGAGGCTCCGGATGAAGTGGTTTTGGCATCCGCGGCAGAAGCGTTTACAGCATTATGGCCTGGAATGAACAGGATGGCCGCTTTGACCTTTGCCTGCCATAATGCTATACTGATGCCGATGCCGGAAGGGCGGATCCTGCCCGTTCTGACAGAACAAACGATTCATCAAGGAGGGGGTTACAATGAACGCGCGAAATGAAAGAGATGTCTCTTCTTTTGCGAACTTTCAGATCCAATGTCAATGCGGCCATACCCATACTGTTCCCATCAGATATATTTATACGGGAACGGGTATTCTTTCCAAACTGTCTGATATATTGAGGAATTTTGGGGGAAAGAAAGTTTTTCTGATAGGGGATGCAAATACAATGCCGCTGGCGGAAGAGAAGGTGACTGCTTATTTGCAGGAAGCGGGCTGCCAGGTGGTCAGGCATGTGTTTGCATATCATGGAACGACACATCAGGTTTTGGATGAAAAATTAATCGGCAACATGTTGATTCATCTTCCGCAGGATACGGATCTGATCGTTACCATCGGTTCCGGAACCATGAACGATCTTTCCCGGGTGATAAGCACCAGGTGCCATATTCCCTATGTGATTATAGGAACGGCCCCGTCCATGGACGGCTATGCTTCCGCTACCTCCGCCGTTTTGGTGGATGGGGATAAGATTTCCGTACCGCTTCAATCTCCTTACGGAATATTGTGCGACACGGAATTGATGCGCACCGCGCCCGAAATGATGCTCGCGGCTGGATTCTGCGATGTCCTGGGAAAATATATTGCGATCCGGGACTGGCAATTATCAGAGCGGGAGACAGGAGAATATTTCTGCCCTTATATTGCAGGCCTGGTGACGTCCGCTGTCAGTGAATGTATAAAAGAGGCGGACCGGCTGTTTGACGGGGACGAAAAGGTCCTTCTTGCAATCGCCAATGCGCTGGTCCTTTCCGGCGTGACCATCAGCATGTATGGAATTTCCCGCCCCGCTGCCGGTGGAGAACACAGAATCGCGCATTGCTGGGAAGTGGCTGCGGTCAACTCAGGCAATAATCGCTTTTTGCACGGCAATTATGTGGGGCTTGGAACCCTTGTTATGGCCAAGCTTTATGAATTGGCGGAAAAGGAAGAGAATCTTCCGCCCTATGAGGATATGCCTTCCTTCGAGCAGATTCAGGCATATTTGAATAAAATGCGTGGTTACAGTTCCTTTGAAACACTGCAGATCACGAAGGAGATGCTGGGGGAAAGCCTTCGTCATGCAGCTAAGTCCAAGGCCCGTTATACGCTTCTGACCTATCTAGAAGGAAAAGGAAAGTTGGAAAAATATATACAGCTTCTGGAAAAGGAATTTTTCGGGTGACGAACAGCTCTTTCGGGGAAAATGCGCCCCTCCTTCCGGCCGGAAGGAGGGGATTCCATTCCCTTGAAGGGGAGCGGGCATGAACCGATAAACAAAAAAATATAAAACTGGACTGGACAGCAGGAAAAAGTTGTGCTATTATAGGTCAAGATGATGCGCGTAACAAATTTGTAATAATTCGCATCATATCATACTGAGATGCTTTACAGCATTGCACCCGTAGTCTAATGGATAGAACGGAGGCCTCCGACGCCTTTAATGCAGGTTCGATTCCTGCCGGGTGCATTTTTTATTCCTGTGAACAAGGAAAAGAGCGGAGAAAGGAAGCTTTCTGCCGGGAGTGTCGCTCCATGGCCTGCCGCGATTGTGCATGGGAATGGATTCGATTCTGGAGCTTTTGGCAGTTTTTATTTAGTAAAGAAGGTGTGAAATTGAGCGAAGAACAGAAGAAAACATCCGAAGAAGGAACGCCTCAGCAGTCTCTGTGGAGTGAAGTCGTGCAGCTGCTGAAGAAGAATAAAAAGAGTTTTGCAGTTGTGATCGGCGCTGCGGTGGTGCTCCTGGGGATTGGCATCGCGTTGGGCGCTTTGATCGGCAGAGGGAGCGCTTCGTCAGGAAATGCCGCAGCCGCAGCCGGAACAGAGGCATCCACGGAAGCGACACAATCCGCGGCGCAGGCTGAAGTGCAGGATGTTCCGCTGGAAGAGAATGCTTATCCCGAGATTAATGCGCTGATTGAACAGTACTATCAGGCAGCTGCAGCCGGGGATATTGATACGATCAATACGATTAAGGATTATTCCGAACAGACGGAACTGCTGCAGATACAGGAGAAGAGCAAGTATCTGGAAGGGTATGAGGACATTAACTGCTATACCAAGCCGGGACCGCAGGAGGATTTCTATGTGGTATATGCGAGCTACTATGCAAAGTTTCGTGATATAGACCAGAAGGTCTGCGGTCTGAACACGTTCGTGGTCTGCAAGAATGAAGAGGGGGAATACTACATTCATGACTGCAGCCAGGATGAGGAGATGAAGGAATACCGCATCAATGTTACAAAGCAGGATGATGTGGTAGAACTGTTTAACCGCGTCCAGGTGGAGTATAATGAAACCGTGACTGAGAATGCGGAATTGGCGGCCTTTTTGACGCAGCTGTCGGATGATCTGAAGACGGCGGTATCAGATGCGCTTGCCAGCGCAGAGACGGAGACTGCTGCAGAGACGGATACCACTGCGGAGACTGACACCGCCGGTGCGGCGGCTGCAGAAGAGACGCAGAGCGCGGATGCGGGCGAGGCGTCAGGTACGGCTTCTACTGTGGAGGCTACAGATGTGGTCAATATCCGTAAGTCTGACAGCGAAACGGCGGATGTCCTGGGAAAGGCTCAGGTGGGCGATCAGTTTGCGCTTCTTGAGAATAAAGCCAATGGCTGGTCCAGGGTTGAATATGACGGACAGGAAGCATATATCAAAACGGAATTCCTGGCTGAAGTTTCCGATGCGGCAGATGGTCAGGAAGTGGCGGATGCTTCTGAACAGGAAAGCAGCGAGGCCTCCGAAGATACAGCATCTTCTGAGGATACGGCCTCTTCCGAAGATACGGCGGCTGGAGAGGCGGACAGCGTATCTGTTCCAAACAGCGGAACGTATCGTCTGACCACCACGGTGAATATCCGCAAATCTGCCAGCGAAACGGCGGACCGGCTGGGTGTTGGATATTCCGGAGATGAGGTGGAGATCCTCATGAAACAGGCGGATGGCTGGACTAAGGTTCGTTTCAATGGAGAAGTTGGCTATATTAAAACGGAGGTTCTGAAATAATTCCGTTTTATCCGGATGTTCCTTGCCGTAAGGCCTGCGTTATGTGGGCGGTAAGCAGAAGAATAAAAAAAGAAACAAAGGGAATGCTTGTGATAACAGGCATTCTCTCTTTTTAATTCGGTCGGAAAATGCATCACCTGCCGAATGAAAAAGGATGGGGAGCCGTCCTTGCGTTGATAGCGGATGGCTGGCAAGCAAAGGGGCCCCTTGCCCGAGAATGCCGAAGCGGGCTGCGCCTGTGCGGTGGCAGCAGAACCGCTTTTCAGAAAAAACTGTGCAGAAACGAGGGACGAGATGAAAAGTGATGACGCGGCGGTTTTGAGAGAGGTACAAAAGAATGCGGAAATGGGGAGGAAAGCGATTGAAACCATCCTGCCCAAAATCCAGGAGGGGGCCTTCTCCTATTGGCTGAACGGACAGGAACTGAGATATTCTCAGATACGGGACAGGGCGAAAGAGGAATTGCTCAGGGGGCATGCGGAGGGCTATTATTCAAGCGCCATATCGGAAATGATGCTGAAAGGGGGGATTCATGCCAATACGCTGCTCAACACCAGCATCAGCCATGTGGCGCAGATGATGATTCAGGGCGGAAGCAGAGGAATTGCGGATATTTGGAAAACATTGAACCGGCATGTTGATGCGGGCGAAAGCAGTATGCAGCTGGCGGAAGAGCTGCTGAATTTTGAGCAAAAAAGCATAGAAGAGCTGAAAAAATATCTATAAAAAAGTGTTTTTTAGCAAATTTCGTCAAGTTAACGTAATAAAGTACTTGCATACATGCTTTTCACATTATATAATAAAGACCGGAAAAGGGCCTGAAGAAAGGAAGGATAGCCCTGTTCCGGTTTTTCTTTATATGACGGCAGTTCGCGAAGCGTAGTGTCCGTTGTTTTTGTGGGAAGTTACAATGGATTAAAGGAGGAAATGAACATGTCTTATGTTGATGAGGTCATTGCTCAGGTGATTGAGAAGAATCCTGCACAGCCTGAGTTCCATCAGGCGGTAAAAGAGGTTCTGGAGTCCCTCAGGGTGGTGATCGAAGCGAATGAAGAGGCTTACAGAAAAGAAGCACTGCTGGAACGTCTGGTAAATCCTGAGAGACAGGTGATTTTCAGAGTGCCGTGGGTGGACGATGCGGGACAGGTACATGTGAATACCGGTTATCGTGTGCAGTTTAACAGTGCAATCGGACCCTACAAAGGAGGTCTGCGCCTGCACCCGTCTGTAAACCTTGGAATCATCAAATTCCTGGGCTTTGAACAGGTGTTTAAGAATTCCCTTACAGGGCTTCCCATTGGAGGCGGCAAGGGCGGTTCTGATTTTGACCCGAAGGGCAAGTCCGACAGAGAGATCATGGCGTTCTGCCAGAGTTTTATGACGGAACTGTATCGCCATATAGGGGCGGATACGGATGTTCCTGCCGGAGATATCGGAACGGGCGCCAGAGAGATCGGATATATGTTCGGACAGTATAAGCGGATCCGCAACGTATATGAAGGTGTGCTCACCGGAAAGGGATTAAGCTATGGAGGCTCCCTTGCGAGAACGGAAGCTACTGGTTACGGTCTTCTCTACATCACGAAGGAAATGCTTCGCTGCAATGGCATTGATATCGCAGGAAAGACCATTGCGGTATCCGGTTCCGGAAACGTTGCTATCTATGCGATCGAAAAGGCTCAGCAGATGGGCGCGAAGGTGGTAACCTGCTCCGATTCTACGGGCTGGGTATACGATCCGGAAGGAATCGATCTGGCTGCGCTGAAGGAGATCAAGGAAGTGAAGCGCGGAAGAGTTTCCGATTACCTGAACTACAGGCCGCAGGCTGAGTACCATTCCGGCAAGGGCGTGTGGAGCGTGAAAGTGGACATTGCGCTTCCTTGTGCAACGCAGAATGAACTGTCCTTGTCCGACGCAGAGGGCCTTGTTGCAAACGGCGTGAAGGCTGTATGCGAAGGCGCGAATATGCCCACCACCCTGGAAGCGACGGAATATCTGCAGAAGAACGGCGTCCTGTTCGTTCCCGGCAAAGCGGCCAATGCGGGCGGCGTTGCGACTTCCGCACTGGAGATGAGCCAGAACAGCGAGCGCCTGAGCTGGACCTTTGAAGAGGTGGATCAGAAGCTGCAGAATATCATGGTAAATATCTTCCATAATCTGGATGACGCGGCGAAGCGTTATGGAATGGAAGGAAACTATGTGGCTGGAGCGAATATTGCAGGCTTTGAGAAAGTTGCCAACGCAATGGAAGCGCAGGGAATTGTGTAAGAGACTTGTGCGCAAACGGTTTGGGCGAGCCACACGGTTACGACAGCTGAATAAATGATAAAGAAATGATCCCGCAGCCGTATGATATGGCTGCGGGATTTTCAGCGGGATGGAACCAGCGGTTTGGCGCTGGAACATCCTAAAAGGGGCATGCGCAGGCGTGTTCAGGAATGGAGGAGAAAATGGAACTGGCGTTGATAGGAGCGGGAAACCGCGGAATGACTTATGCGCAATATGCGCATGACAGAAAGGGAATAAAGATTGTGGCGGTTCTGGAACCGGATAAAGGCAGAAGAGAGAGGGCATCGAAGCTGCTGCAGATCCCGCAGGAACGCTGCTTTGAGAAGCAGGAGGATTTCTTTGCCTGTGGGAAGCTGTGTGATGCGGTCATCCTGGCCTCTTTGGATCGGGATCACTATGAGGAGGCGAAGGCTGCGCTGGACGTGGGATATGATCTGCTTTTGGAAAAACCAATTTCCCCTGATCCGGCAGAATGCCTGAAACTGCAGGAACAGGCCCTTAGGCTGAACCGACAGATCATCGTTTGCCATGTGCTGCGGTATACCCATTTTTATTCCAAAATCAAAGAGATTCTGGATAGCGGCAGTCTGGGGCGGCTGGTGAGCATAGATCATAGCGAGAATATCGGCAACTTTCATATGGCGCATTCCTTTGTCAGAGGGAATTGGAGGAACAGCGGGCAAAGCAGCCCGATCATCATGCAGAAATCCTGTCACGACTGTGATCTTCTGGTCTGGTTTGCCCAAAGCAGGGCAAGAACGGTTTCTTCCTTTGGAAGTCTGAGCTATTTTCGCAGGGAGAATGCACCGGAGGGAAGCGCGGAGCGCTGCCTGGAATGCCCTGTTGCCCAGGACTGCAGGTATGATGCCAGGAAAGCGTATCTGCCGATTGCGGGAGAATGGCCCGCTGAGGTGGTCTGCCCGTCCGACAGGGAAGAAGATCTGCTGGAGGCGCTTAAAACAGGCCCCTATGGGAGATGCGTCTATAAATGTGACAATGATGTCTGCGACCATCAGGTGATGATCGTGGAGTTTGAGAACGGAGTAACTGCTACCTTTCATCTGAGCGCATTTTCCAACAGAAATCACCGCCGAATGCATATCATGTGCGAACATGGCGAGATCTATGGAGATGATGAAGAGAATGTGCTGGAAATCTCCCGTTTTGCATCAAATGCGTCTGCGGAGTATACGAAGCAGATCATTCATCCTGAGAAGACCGGGAGCGGACATGGCGGGGGAGATGCAGGGCTGGTGGACGATTTCCTGCGGTTGGCCGGCAAGGAGGAGAGCAGAAGCAGCATCGCCCGTTCTGTGGAGAGCCACCTGATTGCCTGCGCGGCCGAACGCTCCCGCCTGACAGGGCAGACGATTCAGATGCAGGAATTGCGGAAAGAATTGGGAGAGGGCGGCGGCATGAACTAGTCAGTGAAACCGTTCGGGCCCATCCGAACGGTTTCCGGCCAATAAGGGGGCTGTAAGGAATAGAAAAGAAGGGGCTACATTTCCTGCGCGTTTTGTGATAAGATAGGTACACTGAATGTAAAGCTGGAAAGGAGTCCTGTATTGGCATGCTGAAAGGAAAAATAGAAAAGAAGGTCGTCTTTTATATCTGCCTGACGGCTCTCTTGGTTCTTGGAATCAAGTATTTTGACCAGATCGTGGCTGTGCTGGTGATCGTGGCAGGGATTTCCAATCTGTGGAACGTGATGTTCCCGCTGGTGTTTGGATTGGTAATCGCTTATGTGCTGAATATTGTGCTGGTTCGTGTGGAGCGCCTTTATTTCCCAAGATCGAAGAGCAGGTGGGTTGTGGCCACCCGAAGAGGGGTTGGGATCGTGCTTTCCATTGTGCTGGTTCTTGCTTTGTTTATTCTGATCGGCAGGCTGGTGATACCGGAACTCGGGAAAGCATTCGGCGTGATCGGAAGGGGCGTTCCGGTGGTGCTTGGTCAGATCGCGGGCTGGCTGGAAGAGAATGGAACCCTGGAAGCTGCGAACGCCCTGCAGGATGTGGATTGGAGGGGGTTGGCCAACAAGGCGGTGGATGTGTTGCGTTCAGGTATTGGGAGCGTCCTGAATTCCACCATCACGGTGGTAGGAAGCGTGGTCAGCGGCGTGGTAAACTTTTTCATCGGTCTGATTTTTGGAATTTATATACTGGCCGGAAAGGAAAAGCTGAAGGCCCAGGCCGGCAAAATGCTGCGCGCTTATTTGAAAGAAGGGACGGTTCTGCGCATCCGCAGAATTTACCGTACGGCGAATGGTACATTCTCCCGTTTTTTCATCGGCCAGTGTACGGAAGCGGTGATTTTGGGCACGCTGTGTACGGTGGGAATGCTGATTTTTCAGTTCCCGTATGCGCCCATGATTGGAGCTTTTGTCGGGGTGACTGCGCTGATCCCGATTGTGGGTGCTTATCTGGGAGCCGCCGTCGGCGCCTTTATGATTGTAACAGTTGATCCGCTGAAGGCATTATTATTCATTGTATTTATCCTTATCCTTCAGCAAGTGGAAGGGAATCTGATTTATCCGAAGGTGGTGGGTTCTTCCATCGGGCTGCCGGGCATGTGGGTGCTCGCCGCAGTTACCATAGGAGGCGGTCTGCTGGGAATAGGCGGAATGCTGCTGGGAGTGCCGTTTGCCGCTACCGTTTATAAGCTGATAAGAAACGACGTAAATGAAAGAATGAAGAATAAGAAAGGAGAAGCGAAGAGGCTGCCGTCTGTAGAAGGGGAGCAGAAGAGTGCAAAAGGGGAGAAAGTGGATGAAAAATAGATACAAAAGACTTGTGATTAACCGGATTGTAATTACCGTCCTTCTCATCCTGGTGCAGGTAATCTGGTTTGGCCTGGTGTTGTGGAGGCTGGCTGCCTATGCGAGTTGGATTTCTACGGCATTCACGGCGCTCAGTATCCTGATGGTGCTTTACATCATAGGGAAAGATGATAATTCTGCTTATAAGATCGGCTGGATCGTTTTGATTATGATCCTTCCATTGTTCGGAGGCCTGTTCTACCTCTTTTTCGGGGATAAGAAGCCGTCGAGAAAAATGCGCAGAAAGCTGCATGACCGTCATGCGGCGTATCGTCCGACCCTGTATGAAGCAGGCATTCCGGAGAGCGAAGTGAGAGCGCATTATGAACGTGCGGCCGGGACGTTCAAATATGTGGAAAGGGTGAGCGATTTCCCTGCCTATACGAATACGGAAGTCACTTATTATCCTTCCGGAGAAGAAATGTTTGAGGACATGCTTCAGGAACTGCGGGAGGCAAAACATTTTATCTTTCTGGAGTACTTCATCGTGGCGGAAGGGAAGATGTGGAACAGCGTGCTTGAAATCCTCGAACAGAAGGCTGCTGAAGGGGTGGATGTGCGTATGATCTATGACGATATGGGGTGCGTTACCCTGCTGCCGGCCGGTTATGACGCGGGCCTGGAGAAAAAGGGGATCAAGTGGATCGCATTTAATCCGATCATTCCATTCTTTTCCCTGGTGATGAATAATCGAGATCACCGCAAAATTTTGGATATCGACGGGCATACGGCGTTTACCGGCGGCATTAATCTGGCGGATGAATATATCAACCAGAAAGAGCGGTTCGGCTATTGGAAGGATACGGGAGTTCGGCTGAAGGGAGAAGGCGTCTGGAGCTTTACGGAGATGTTCCTGGAGATGTGGAATGCATTTCGCAAAGAAGATGATCAGATCGACCGCTTCAAGCCTCATGTATGGCATCCGGAACCGTTTGGAGGAAAAGGCGTGGTTCAGCCTTATGCGGATTCGCCGCTGGATAATGAGACGATTGCGGAGAATGTGTACCTGGATATTCTGCATCAGGCGAAGCGGTATGTGTACATATTCACGCCGTATCTGATCGTGGATGACATTATGCGCAATGCATTGTGCCAGGTGGCCAAACGGGGCGTGGATATCCGTATTGTGACGCCTGGCATTCCGGACAAGCCGATGATTTTCAGGCTGACTCGTTCCAACTATCCGCCGCTGTTAAAAGCAGGGGTTAGGATTTATGAATATACGCCCGGGTTCATTCATGCCAAAAGTTATATCTGTGATGATGAATTCGGTGTGGTCGGGAGCGTGAATATGGATTTCAGAAGCTTGTATCTTCATTTTGAGTGCGCCACGCTGCTCTATCGTACGGAAGGGCTGAAAGAGCTGAAAGAGGACAGCATAAACACCATCAAACAGAGCAAGGAGATCACGCTGAAGGACTGCAAGACAGGGATTATCGGCGGTCTGTTTGATTCTGTGCTGCGTGTGTTCGCTCCGCTGTGCTGAGAAAGGGAAACAGCGTTGACAAGGAAAATAATAGAATTTATAATGTGAGAGATTAGGCGATATTTTGGAGGAAAAAGACGTGGAAAAATATGGCGTTAACGAATTGAGAAAGATGTTCCTGGACTTCTTTGAAAGCAAGGGACATCTGGTGATGAAAAGCTTTTCCCTGGTTCCGCATAATGACAACAGCCTGCTGCTGATCAATTCAGGCATGGCTCCGTTGAAGCCTTACTTTACCGGACAGGAGATCCCGCCCAGAAGGAGGGTGGCTACCTGTCAGAAGTGTATCCGTACCGGCGATATTGAGAATATCGGAA
>USKC01000064.1 GCA_900555195.1 uncultured Lachnospiraceae bacterium | reverse complement strand
CATTCTATACAGCACAGAGAAAACTATGTTATAATTTAAAAGGATAATAGAGAATGGAAAGACGTGTTGACCAGGAAGAAGCCTGGAAGCGTACAGAAATGGAAAGGCGTGAGCAGAAGAATGGAATTTGAAGTGGATACCAGAGGAGATCAGGTGGACAGCTGGCAGGAGGTGACGTTGGTATATAGCGCGGCGCTGAAGCAGATCAATACCAAGCTGGAGATCCTCAATGATGAGTTCCAGCATGTACACCGCTATAATCCGATCGAGCATATTAAATCCAGGATGAAAACCTCAGAGAGCATTGTCAAGAAATTGAAGCGCTACGGTTATGAATCCACCATTGAAAATATGGTGAAATATGTCAACGATATTGCGGGAATTCGGGTGATCTGTTCCTTTACGTCCGATATCTACCGAATCGCGGATATGCTGCGGAATCAGAATGACATCAAGGTTATATCGGTGAAGGACTATATCAGGCGTCCGAAGGAGAGCGGTTATAAAAGCTATCATATGTTGGTAACGGTTCCGGTCTTTCTGTCGGATCGGATTGTGGAAGTGAAGGTGGAGATCCAGATTCGGACGGTGGCCATGGACTTCTGGGCCAGTCTGGAGCATAAGATCAATTATAAGTTTGAAGGAAAAGCGCCTGAACACATTCGCAGGCAGCTGGTGGAATGTGCGAAGATGGTATCCGATCTGGATGCGAGGATGCTGTCATTGAATGAAGAGATTCTGAGTTTGAGTGGAGAAAAAGAAGGGTAGACAGACCGGGAGAGTGCGCCCGATGCGGACGAATCCGGCTGCTCATTATTATTATATAGGTAGAATCCGGGAACGGTTCATAAAAATTCCGGACAGCAGGATGCTGTTCCGGAATTTTTCATTTCCAAAAGATGAAAAAAGCGGGAAAAGAGCCTGCGGAAAGGAAACGGGATGCCATGAAAAGACGAAAAAATGAGGAGTGCCCCGACACCATAGGCGCCGGGGCTATTATGAAAAAATTTATCTAAGTTACATTTTAAAAGAAGAAGCGATCTTCCCTCGCTACACTTATAATATAACAGCCAATTATGAATAAACTATGAACTCAATATGAATGTGTGGTTAAAACTAATAAAAAAGCACATAGCTTAAAAAAGAAACAGTGCATTTTATACAAAATCATTCTTTGGTACAGCATTCACTGAGACGAGAGGAATTCCCTGAAAGCGGGGCAAGTGGCGGTTGTAATGTGAGGAAAATGATGCTAAAATTTAAAAAAATAGTCGAAGTATGTCAAAGCTGAGACTGGCTTAAGAGCGGAGGGCTTCAGGGATGGAAGATTACAGAGACGGCATATCGGGCCGCGCTGCGGGAAACGGGGGAACAAACCCGGATGCACAGGAGGCGAAGCGGCTGCGCAATCAGCTTGTGGAATATGACGGGTATCTCCAGGAGATGCGTAAGACCAATATGAAAAATGTGGAGACGCTGGATGTGATCCAGCGTTATACGGATAAGAGCGCGGCCGGAATACAGGCGCTGACGGAAGAGGGCGCTTCAGGCATGCAGAAGCTGGCAGAAGAGGGACTGCAGGGGATACAGAAGCTGGCACAGGAATGTTCTTCGGGCCTGAAGAGATATTCTGCATCGGGCGAGCAGGGGCTGAACCGTATGAGCACAGAAGGGGCAGCTCAGGTTGCGCGGCTTGCGGATGAGGGAGCGAAGCGGCTGGAAGAGCTGGCGGCCAAAAGCCTTTCTGATATGGAGCAGCTGGCGCAAAGCAGCATGCAGCGGATGGAGAGCATGGCCGAAGAAAGCCTGGATGGGATTCGCAGGCTGACCGAAGAGAGCCTTTCCAAGATACAGGAAGTGAATAACCGGAACATAGAGACCGCTCAGCGCGTTGAGGAGATCCGCCAGCTGGTTGAGAGCCAGACGGAGAGCCTGCGCGATATGCAGAAGCAGACGGACGAGTTCACCCATAAAGAGAACGTGAAGGTATACCGGAACGTCCAGGCCGTGGTGGTGGAAGAGGGAAAGAAGCAGACGGAAGAACTCAAAGAAGCGGGAAAAGGGCTCAAGCCGATGCTCGGCATCACGATGGCCGCTGCGTTGGTGAATATCCTGCTGTTTATTCTGCAGGTTTTGGGAATACTTGGAATATAAGCGAGAGAGATTATGGATAAAGGAGAATAGGGAACAAATGGGAAAACAGGTATGGAAGCCGGGAAACATGCTTTATCCGGTACCTGCAGTCCTGGTAAGCTGTGCGGACAGAGAAGGAAACAGCAATATACTGACTGTGGCATGGGCCGGAACGGTTTGCAGTACCCCTCCCATGCTTTCGATTTCCGTCCGCCCCGAAAGATATTCCTTTCACATGATCCGGGAAACGGGAGAGTTTGTGGTGAACCTGACCACGGAGAAACTGGCCCGGGTTACGGATCTGTGCGGGGTGAAGAGCGGAAGGAATGTAGATAAGTGGAAGGAAACCGGGCTGACACAGGAACCGGGAGAGATTGTGAAGGCGCCGCTGATTCGGGAATGTCCGGTCAATCTGGAATGCCGCGTCCGTCAGGAGATGGAGTTGGGAAGCCATAGCCTGTTTATTGCGGAGGTGGTCAGCGTGCATGTGGACGATGCCTATATGGATGAGAAGAATCGGTTCCATCTTGAAAAGGCCTCTCCGATCTGCTATTCCCATGGCGCCTATTTTGGGCTGGGAAAACAGGTCGGCACATTTGGCTATAGCGTTGCAAAGAAGAAAAAGCGTCCGGCGGGAGGAAAAGAAAAGCGAAACTCATGAAACGTATTACGAAGCATTACAGGAAACTGAGAGCGATATCTGAGCTGACGGCGTTTGGCATCCTTGCAATCGCTGTCCTTTTTGTTCCTTCTTTTGTGAAGTATGAGCCTGAGGGCGAGAATGTATTTGATGTCTATCTGAATGAGACCTATGTGGGCAGAACGGATCGGCCGGAAGAGATGGAAGATGTCCTCTGGCAGGCGCGGGCGGAACTGGCAGGCCAGGGAGAAGAGATGGTATTTCTCAAGGCTGATCTGAGGCTGGAAGGCGAGAGCGTGGTGTTCGGGACGGTGGACGGACGGAATGCGATCGGAGAGAATATGCGGGGCGTATTGGAACAGAGCCGGTACGAAACGCTTCAGCATGCTTATACGGTGAAGATCAATGATTACACGGTGAATTTAAGAAATAGCGATGAAGTGCTGGAACTTCTGAACACCTGTCTGGATCAATATGATCCGAATGACGAGTTTACGGTGGAGCTTGTGGTGGATCCGGAAAGGGAACTGAATGTGCTTACCACTTCTGTCTGCAGAACGGAGGAACAGGCGCAGCAGGAAGAGACGGCCGCGAGCGCGGGCGTCGGGGCATTTTTCGAGGAAGTGCTCGCGGCGGTGGAGCCGGCGCAGCCTCAGGATTTTGAAAGCATCGATTACGGGCTGGTATCCCTGGATTTCGCGGATACTGTGGAAGTGGTGGAAGCATACCTGATGGAAGAGGAACTGACGCCGGTGGAAGAGGCGATCGATCAGGTGCTTAAGGAACAGGAGACGGAGCAGATATACGAGGTTAGCGCCGGAGATACCCTGTCCCAGATTGCGCTGGATCATTCCCTGACGGTGGAAGACCTGGTTTCAATGAATCCTGGGCTGGAGGATGAGAATTCCACCATACGCGTGGGGGATGAACTCATCATCACCGTTCCTGAACCAGAGCTTTCCGTAATTCATGAAGAACTGGTGTATGCGGAAGAAAATTATAATGCTCCGGTGGAATATGTGGATGTGGATGAGTGGTATACTACCCAGCAGGAGGTGGTGCAGGAGCCTTCAGAAGGCCATCGGAAAGTGGCGAGCATTATTACCTACAGAAATGATGCGGAGATGATGGAGGAAATCCTTCTGGAGGAAGTGGATTATGAAGCGGTTCCCAGAATCATAAGAAGAGGAACCCAGGTCCCTCCCACCTATATCAGACCGATTTCCGGAGGGAGGCTGTCGTCCAACTTCGGAGGAAGGAATGCGCCTACCCGTGGGGCTTCCACGAACCATCAGGGAATAGACTGGGCTACGCCGGTGGGCACCGCGGTTATGGCCAGCAGCGGCGGCACAGTTACGCGGGCCGGCTGGGGAAGCGGTTACGGGTATGTGGTCTATATTCAGCATGCGGACGGCAGAGAGACCAGATACGGACATCTGAGCAGAGTTCTGGTGAATGTGGGAGATCATGTGGATCAGGGGGACAAGATCGCGCTCAGCGGCAACACGGGAAGGAGTACCGGCCCTCATCTGCATTTTGAACTGCGGATCAATGGGGTGGCCGTGAATCCTTTGGAGTATCTGGAATAGCTGCTGTGCCATTGCGTGCACCCTGTTAGATATGCTGTATCAGCCCTACCCGGCAGGGCTGGGCGGGAACGATCGTCGCCTCTGGAAAGAAATTAACGGTTTACATTCCCAAAAAATGTGTTATAATCGCTCTTGGACTGATTCACTGGCATAATTTTTGTATATATGGTATAATATCCGAAAATTTATATGTCAGATTTTACTAATCGTGTTTTGCATAAAGAAAAAAAGACAGTTTATAATAAGTCATATAGAAGAAGCTTTCAGCTGGGAAGAGGCGGCTGAGATCTTCGGGTGATCTGGTTCAAGAGGTTATCATAGAGGCCTCTGCGGGCAAATCCTGCGGGCCTTTATGAAGGATAGATTGTATGCCCAGCGCATGCATGATGAGGGCAATCATGGAACAATATGTGGTTTGTGGCGGGAATCCGCTGGTAGGAGAAGTGGAGATAGGCGGAGCCAAGAATGCGGCCCTGGCCATCCTCGCGGCTTCAGTGATGACGGATGAGACGGTGCTGGTAGAAAATATGCCTGACGTGAGAGACACGAATATTCTCCTTCAGGCGATGGAGAGCATCGGAGTGATGGTGAATCGCGTGGACAGGCATACGGTGCAGATCAATGCGGCGCAGATTCATGAACTTGTGATAGAGGATGATTATATCAAGAAAATACGCGCTTCCTATTATCTGCTGGGAGCGCTTCTTGGTAAATATAAGAAGGCTGAGGTGGCGCTTCCCGGAGGCTGCAATATCGGCAGCAGGCCCATAGATCAGCATATCAAAGGATTCAAGGCGCTGGGTGCGGACGTCCGCATCGAACATGGCCTGATTATTACTGAGGCAGAGCGCCTGAAGGGAAGCCATATCTACATGGACGTGGTCAGTGTGGGCGCTACGATTAACGTGATGATGGCGGCATCCATGGCGGAAGGGATGACGATCATAGAGAACGCGGCGAAAGAGCCACATGTGGTGGATTTGGCCAATTTCCTCAACAGCATGGGAGCCAATATCAAGGGCGCGGGAACGGATGTGATTCGTATCCGCGGCGTTGAGAAGCTTCACCGGACAGAATATACCATCATTCCGGATCAGATTGAAGCGGGCACGTTCATGTTTGCAGCTGCGGCAACGCGTGGAGATGTGACAGTGAAGAATGTGATCCCCAAGCATCTTGAATCCATCAGCGCGAAGCTGACGGAGATCGGATGTGATGTGGAAGAGGCGGAAGATGCGGTTCGTGTGGTGGCCAGCAGGCCGCTTACGCATACCCATGTGAAGACGCTGCCTTATCCCGGTTTTCCGACGGATATGCAGCCGCAGATCACCGTTACGCTGGGCCTTTCCCAGGGAACGAGCATTGTGACGGAGAGCATTTTTGAAAACCGTTTTAAATATGTGGACGAGCTGACGAGGATGGGAGCCAGCATCAAGGTAGAAGGCAATACCGCGATCATCGATGGGGTATCCCGCTATACGGGTGCTGGAATCACAGCGCCGGATCTGCGCGCCGGAGCTGCGCTCGTCATTGCTGCGCTGGCTGCAGAGGGTGTATCCACGGTGGATGACATCCGTTATATCGAGAGAGGCTATGAGAACTTCCCTGAAAAGCTGCGCGCATTGGGCGCTCAGATTGAAAAGGTGGACAGCGAGCGGGAAGTGAGGAAGTTTCGCTTCAGGGTGAGCTGAAGCTGGGATGGATTCCGGGTGAACCACATCTTGACAGAAGCACTGTATTGGTGTAGTGTAAGAGACGTAGCTAAGATAAGAAAATTCAATATTGTATCTATCTCTTATTCAGAGTGGTGGAGGTACATAGGACCGATGAAGCCACGGCAACCCCTTATGAGGAAGGTGCCAACCTGAGCGAGTAAATCGAACAATAAGAGGATTTGATTATCATTACATGTCGGGTCCGCTTATTGCGGGCTCTTTTTTTATGGAAAGACTGCCCGCGAAGCGGCCCGGGATTCAAAAGGCCGCGCATGCGGCAGATTGGAGAAAAACGATGGAGAAATATTTATTCACTTCCGAATCCGTGACTGAAGGACATCCCGATAAGATGTGCGATGCGATTTCCGATGCCATTCTGGATGCCTTGATGGAAAAGGATCCGATGAGCAGGGTTGCCTGCGAGACCTGCACCACTACTGGCTTGGTGATGGTGATGGGAGAAATCACCACGAACGCTTATGTGGACATCCAGAAGATCGTACGGGATACGGTGCGCCAGATCGGATATACCAAATCGGATTACGGCTTTGATGCCAATACCTGCGGCGTGATGGTGGTGCTGGATGAGCAGTCCACAGATATCGCTATGGGTGTGGACAAGGCACTGGAGGCGAAGCAGCAGGGCGCAGAGCATGGAATGAGCGAGGAAGAGATCGAGGCAATCGGAGCCGGGGATCAGGGAATGATGTTCGGCTACGCCACGGATGAAACCCCGGAACTGATGCCATACCCGATTGCCCTGGCTCACAAGCTGGCCAGAAAACTTACGGAAGTCAGGAAGAACGGAACGCTTCCCTATTTAAGACCAGACGGCAAGACCCAGGTGACGGTGGAATACGACGAGGCAGGCGTTCCAAGACGCCTGGATGCGGTGGTGCTGTCAACCCAGCATGACCCGGATATCAGTCAGGAGCAGATTCATGAGGACATTAAGAAACATGTTTTCGAAGCGGTTATTCCACGGGGGATGATTGACGGGGATACGAAGTTCTTCATCAATCCCACAGGTCGCTTTGTGATCGGCGGGCCTCATGGCGACAGCGGCCTTACAGGCCGCAAGATCATCGTAGACACCTATGGCGGAATGGCCCGCCATGGAGGCGGAGCATTCTCCGGCAAAGACTGCACGAAGGTAGACCGTTCCGCAGCCTATGCGGCCCGGTATGTTGCTAAGAATATTGTAGCGGCAGGGATTGCCAAGAAATGCGAGATCCAGCTGTCCTATGCCATTGGCGTGGCACATCCGACCTCTATCATGGTAGACACCTTTGGAACCGGCAGAATTGACGATGAGAAACTGGTAGAGATCATCCGCGAGAACTTTGACCTGCGTCCGGCAGGCATCATCAAGATGCTGGATCTGAGACGTCCGCTGTATAAGCAGACGGCGGCCTATGGCCATTTTGGCCGCACGGACATCGACCTTCCGTGGGAGAAGCTTGACAAGGTGGAAGTACTGAAGAAGTATTTATAAAAATTTTAGAAAAGTTTATGGGCGCTTTGATGTGAAGCGCCCTTTTTCATGCTATACTTTTCCTGGAGGGCATGAACGAATGAAGTTAAAGACAAGATTAAGCATCGCTTTTTTGACGCTTATTTTAATTCCAATAGTTCTGACCGTCACGATGGTTTGCCTGCTGGGACGGTATCAGATCAGTGCTATAGAAAAGACGTATGAGATCTCGGGAACCACGGTAAAGAGTTTCTCCAATTCTGTCCTTGTAATGTCAAGGCTTACGGAGAAGCCATACCATGAACTGGCCAAGATGGCAAAGAAGAATCCGCGCAAGATGGAGGACGCCACCTGCCTGGAGGAATTCAACCAGAAGCTGGAGGAGAAGAAGGCATACTTGCTGGTTCGCAAGGAAGGCACCATTATCTATGTGGGAACGGATATGGATGAGGCAAACCATGTGATCGGACAGCTCCCAGACTATGGGGAATCGGAGAATACCTCGGAAAACGGGATCTATCTGGGGGGAGAAGCCCAGGCGCTGATCAAGCAGGTAGATTTCCACTATTCGGATGGGCAGGAGGGGAGTGCCTTTATTGTCACGGATGTGAGCAACATGATTCCGGAAGTGGAGGAATTCTTTGTGGATATGGTATTTGGAATCATCATTGTGCTGATTCTTACGGCGGCTTTGCTGATATTCTGGATTTACCGGGCGATCATGCGGCCGCTGGGGAAGATGCAGGTGGCGGCTAAGAATATCCGGGACGGGAATCTGGACTTTGAACTGGAGGCAGAATCCGAAGACGAGCTGGGAAGCCTGTGCCGGGATCTGGAACAGATGCGCTGCAGGCTGAAGGATAATGCAGAAGAAAAAATCAAATTCGACCGGGAGAATAAGGAACTGATCAGCAACATCTCCCATGACCTGAAGACACCGGTGACGGCAATCAAAGGCTATGCGGAGGGAATCATGGACGGGGTGGCGGATACGCCGGAAAAGATGGAAAGATATATCCGTACCATTTATAATAAAGCCAATGAGATGGATACGCTGATCAATGAGTTGACTCTTTACACTAAGATTGACACCAACAGGATTCCTTATAACTTTAATACGTTGTCGGTAAATGCCTATTTCGATGACTGCGTGGAGGATCTTTCCATAGAGCTGGAGTCAAAGAATGTGGAGTTTGGGTACTTCAATTACGTGGAAGGCAGCGTCAAGGTAATCGCAGATGCGGAGCAGATTAAGAGGGTCATCCACAATATTGTAAATAATTCCCTGAAGTATATGGATAAGCCGAAAGGGAAGATTAATCTCCGGGTGAAGGACGTAGGAGACTTCATACAGGTGGAACTGGAGGACAATGGAAAAGGGATCGCGGCCAAGGACCTGCCCAATATATTTGACAGGTTCTACCGGACGGATGCTTCACGGAATTCTTCCAAAGGAGGAAGCGGCATAGGGCTTTCCATCGTCAAGAAGATTATAGAAGAGCATGGCGGCAAGATATGGGCAACCAGCAGGGAGGAAACTGGAACGACCATGTATTTTGTCTTAAGAAAATATCAGGAGGTGCCGATTTCATGAGTAAGATATTGATAGTTGAGGACGAAGAGGCGATTGCAGATCTGGAAAAGGATTATCTGGAATTGAGCGGATTCAAGGTGGAGGTTGCCAATGACGGCGAGACGGGGCTTAAGAAGGCGCTGGGCGAGGAGTTTGACATGTTCATCCTGGATCTTATGCTTCCAGGAATTGATGGATTCGAGATCTGCAGGCAGATCAGGGATGTAAAGAATACGCCTATTATCATGGTGTCCGCCAAGAAGGATGACATTGACAAGATCCGCGGCCTTGGGCTTGGAGCGGACGACTATATGACAAAGCCATTCAGTCCCAGCGAGCTGGTGGCCCGGGTGAAGGCTCATCTGGCCAGGTATGACCGCCTGACAGGAAGCGCGGTGGAGGCCAACAAGGTGATTGAGATCCGCGGCCTTAAGATTGATACCACAGCCAGGAGGGTGTGGGTGAATGAAGAAGAAAGGACATTTACCACGAAGGAATTCGATCTGCTTACCTTTCTTGCCAGCCATCCGAACCATGTGTATACAAAGGAAGAACTGTTCCGGGAGATATGGGACATGGAGTCCATCGGAGATATCGCTACGGTCACGGTACACATCAAGAAGATTCGGGAGAAGGTGGAGATGGATACCTCCAATCCTCAGTATATTGAGACGATATGGGGAGTGGGGTACCGGTTCAAGGTATAAGACGGAACATATTTTGATTATTTTTTTAGGGGAGGCCGCAATTACTTTAGTATGCTGGAATTCAGCGGATGTTGATACTGCTTTAACCGATTTGAGTTGTAGAATATATATGTATGATGCAGACAGATACGGAAGGAGGAGAAAGACATGAAATTTAATATCTTACTAAATTCGGCGGAGGACGCATTGGTATTGGTGGATAAAGTGTCAAAATACGACTGTGATGTAGAATTGATCTCTGGATGCCATCATGTCGATGCCAAGTCTGTTATGGGAGTCATGGGACTGGGCGTTAAGAAAGAGTTGATGCTGGTGGTGCATGATGAGCCGAACGATAAGATAAGGCACGATCTGCAAAAATTTATGGCATAATGAATATTGATTTATCCGCTTCCCCGTGAAGAAATAGTAGTGCATCAGGTTTTAAATTGGCCTGATGCACTTTTGCTGTGTTTAGGCTTGTTATTTGTTAATTTTTAGATTATTATATAGATATAAGAAAATTGACGGTAAATTTATTGCTTAAGGGAACATTATTCTTAATGTTCCCTTTTTGTGAAAAGGAGGGAAAGAATTGAAACTGGAATTGGGAAAGATATTTATCCATGATGTTCAGTTTGCTGACCGGACATATGTGGAGAAGGGGACACTCTATGTCTGCCGGCAGGAGATCATCGATCTGGTACTTGCGGATGACCGTCTGGTATCGGCGGAAGTAGAACTGGCGAGACCCGGGGAATCGATACGGATTGCTCCGGTGAAGGACGTGATCGAGCCCCGGGTGAAGGTTGACGGAAGCGGCGGCATCTTCCCGGGAATCATCAATAAGGTAAAGCAGGTAGGAGAGGGCAGGACCCATGCCCTGGTTGGCGCGGCGGTCGTGACTTCGGGAAGGATCGTGGGATTCCAGGAAGGAATCATTGATATGGCGGGAGAGACGGCAAAGTACACTCCGTTTTCCAAGACCAACAACGTGTGCGTCATCTTCCATGCCAAGGATGGAATCGATGCCCATGAGCATGAGACGGCAGGAAGGCTTGCAGGGCTTAAAGTAGCAGCCTACATAGGGGAGGCGGCAAGAGAACTTGTCCCGGATGAGATCGCAACTTACGAGACCCGGCCCTATTTGGAACAGGCGGCGCAGTATCCGGATCTGCCTAAGGTGGGATATATCCATATGCTGCAGTCCCAAGGACTTCTCCATGATACCTATTATTATGGCGTGGATGCCAAGAAGTTCATCCCTACCTTCATGTACCCAACGGAGATCATGGACGGCGCTATCGTGAGCGGCAACTGCGTGGCACCTTGTGACAAGGTGACCACCTTCCATCACCTGAATAATCCGGTGATTGAGGACCTGTATAAACACCATGGGAAAGACTTGAATTTTATCGGAGTCATACTGACCAACGAAAATGTATTTCTGGCAGATAAGGAGCGGTCTTCGGATATGGTCGGGAAACTGGTAGAATTCCAGGGGCTGGACGGGGTGATCATTACAGAAGAAGGATATGGCAACCCGGATACGGATTTGATGATGAACTGTAAGAAGGCCACGCTGGCGGGAGCAAAGGTCGTGCTGATCACTGACGAGTTCCCGGGACGGGACGGAAAGTCCCAGTCGCTGGCGGACGTGGTGCCGGAGGCGGATACGGTAGTATCCTGCGGGCAGGGCAATATCATCATCCATTTCCCGCCGATGGAGAAGGTAATCGGGACTTTGGACTATGTGGAAACTATGATCGGGGGATTTGAAGGCAGCATGAAGCCGGATGGGAGCATTGAGGCAGAACTGCAGATTATCATCGCATCCACCATTGCCAACGGATACAATCATCTGACGGCGCGCACGTATTAGGAAGGGGGCGCAATAATGTCTAAAATAAAAATTGTCCATTATATCAATAACTTCTTTGCAGGCGCAGGCGGCGAGGAAGCGGCAGGCATGAAGCCCGAATTCCATGAAGGCGCGATCGGTCCGGGCCTTGCATTTGCGAAGGAATTTGGCGATGGATATGAGATCGCCGCCACGATCGTCTGTGGAGACAACTATTTTGGCGAGCATCTGGAAGAGGCGAAGGAAGAGATCCTTAACATGATGGAGCCGGTAGGCCCTCAGCTATTTATCGCAGGTCCGGCTTTCAATGCCGGGCGATACGGCGTGGCATGTGGAACTATCGCCAAGGCGGTGGAAGCGCGGTTTGGAATCCCGGTCATCACAGGAATGTACCAGGAAAATCCCGGGGCTGATATGTTCAAGAAGGATGTAATTATTGTAAAGACCAAGAACTCAGCGGCAGGAATGCGTGACGCAGTGCCGGTAATGAAAAGGCTTGGCGAGAAATTGATCAACGGAGAAGAGATTTTCGGGCCGGAAATAGAAGGCTATCTGGAACGGGGAATCCGTGTCAACTATTTCCACGAGAAGAG
>USKC01000063.1 GCA_900555195.1 uncultured Lachnospiraceae bacterium | reverse complement strand
TTTTTCAAAATTCGCTGATGTAAATTTATATTCCATAATCCTTCCTCCTTTTCCCTTATTCTAACCACATTCCCGCTGCCCATGCAGGGCCGGGGCGGCATCCGTAATGTCCCATTTCTCAGCCTGCGGTCTATCCTTAGAATATTACACATTCTCATCCTTTGCAAGGGTAATCTGGTATTTGCAGATCGGATTGCCCAGGGTGCTGAATCGTTCCTCATATTCCGTCATCACATTCCCCTGCATCAGCCGCGGATCTTTGTGCAAATCATAGGTCACTTCCTCTGCAACCCAGCCTGCGGGTTCCAGTTCCTCAAGGGCAAAGTCAAACAGCGCCCGGTTATCCGTCTTAAATTCAATCCTGCCGCCTTCTTTCAGGATCTTAGCATATCTGTTCAGGAACTGCCTGGAAGGCAGACGGCGCTTGGCATGTCTGTCTTTCGGCCAGGGATCGGAGAAATTCAGATAGATCCGATCTATCTCTCCTTTTCCGAATACCTCCGTAATTTCCTCCGCATCCATTCGGATGAACCGCACATTGGGCAGTTCTTCTTCCTCCATCTTCTGGATCCCACGCAACAGCACGCTGGAATACTTCTCTATCCCGATATAATTGATATCCGGATGAAGCGCGGCCATTCCCATCAGGAACTTTCCTTTTCCCATGCCGATTTCAAGGTGGATCGGCGCATCATTTCCAAACACATCTCTCCACCTGCCCGCCTGTTCTTTCGGATCATGCACCACAAACCGGCTGGCGGCAATGGCCTCTCTTGAACCGGGTATATTTTTCAGTCTCATCTTTTCCTCATTTCTATGCGGCCGTTCGTTTCCGCACCTGTATTTCCCCTGGTTAGGCGATAGTCTCATTTTACACGAACCAGCCGAAAATGAAAAGCCTGTTTCTGTGCCCGAAAGTATCCCTCTAAGACCTGGACGTTTCTTTCCACAAAGGGACATATTCTGACGGAAGGCATCCGCACTTTTCCGCAAAGATACGGGAGAAAGAAGCGTAGTTTTTAAATCCCACCTGTTCCATCACATCTTTTACAGTATATGCCTGCTTTCTATCCATTAGTTTCTTGGCCTCACGAAAGCGGATTTCATTTACATAATCGTTAATGCTGCATCCTGCTGCCGCTATGAATTTCTGTCCCAAATAAGCGGTATTTCTGTGCAGGCGCTGCGCAAATAGGCGAACAGAGCAATCCGATGCATAGTTTTTGCGAATATATAGCTGAATATATAGGATCGGTTCATCGTTGCATCGATTTTTCTCCTCCATCAGCCAAAACATGCATTCTTCTGCAAGATTGCTACACCGTTCAAAAAAATTCTCCTCCTGTTCCTGACTCCAATATTTTAGGATACTATCATCCGTTATGCCTGCTTTTTGTTCAAACAGTCGGATAACGTTCATAATTGCCTCTTCTTGTACCTCGCAGTTCTTTTCCTGTATACGCTGCAGCAGCTGTTCCCCAACGTCTTTCACGCGCCCGGTATTCAGCGCCATCAATTCTTCTGCCAGTTCTTCACACAGCGCATGGCTTTCTTCTTTCCATTCTATGTCAGCTTCCCGCTCCTGCCCCTCATTTTCTTCTCTATTTCGCTGTGCCTCTTCTTCCAGTCCGCCCAGGCGGTGCTCCTTTTCCAGCGTTCGGAGCCGTCTGACCGCGCTTTCCATGGTTTCCTCGAACTCTTCCGCAAACACTGGCTTGAGCAGATATTCGCATACACCAAGGTTCAGCGCCCCTCTTGCATATTCAAAGGTATCATAGCCGCTGATAATCACGAATACAACTGGCTCCTTCAGCACCTGTTTCATTTCCCGGATCAGTTCCAGGCCGTCCATTTCCGGCATGCTCACGTCCGTAAGCACAATCTGAGGGGCCTGCTGCCCGCAGCCTTCCAACGCTTCCTTTCCGCTGGCGTATTCTCCCACCAGTTCATACATTCTGTCGTTTCCCAGGAGCATTCTCAGATTCTCCCTGGCCAGAGGTTCATCATCCACAATCATTACCCGGATCATTCTGCCTCTCCTCTCTCTTTTCAGGTATGCCAAAGGTCACCGAAGTTCCTTTTCCCAATTCGCTTTCAATCTTAAACTCCATATCCGCTCCATAATACAGGCGCAGACGGGTATATACATTCCGCAGCCCTATGCAGCTGGACTGTGCGGCGCTCTGCGTCAGGCCAGCCTCCACCTGCATCAGCCGCTGTGCGCTCATGCCGCTTCCGCTGTCCGCCACCTGTACCCGGATATTCCCTTCGCTGCGGCTGATTGCGATACGCACCTGTCCGCCTTTCTCCATTTTCTGTATACCATGCTTACATGCATTCTCCACCAGAGGCTGTATACTCATTTTAGGAAGGATGCAGTCCATCACATCTTCTTTTGTCTCAATAGAATAGGAAATTCTATCCCCAAAACGCAACTTCTCTATTTCCAGATACATTTGAATGAATTCCAGTTCTTCATGCAGCGGAATCAGTTCTTCTTTTCCGTTCAGCAGATTGCGCATCATTTTGGACAAATACCGGATCACCCAGATAATCTCCGTATATTTGTTCCGCATACAGACCACCAGCACCGCATTAAGCGTATTGAACAAAAAGTGGGGATTCACCTGGCTGATCAACTGATTCAACTGAGCGCGCACTTGTTCCAGCTCCATCTCCTTTTTCTGCATGTTTAGCGCATAAACATCGTTCACCAATGTCTCCAACCGGGCAGACATATTATTGAAGCTTTCTATCAGGCTGCCCACTTCATCGCTGGATGGCTCTGTAGAGATACGCGGAAATTCATTATCTCTGATATGCGACATTTCCACTGCCAATAAATGCATTCTCTTCGTATAAGATGAAGTCATCTGCCAGGTTACAATCGTTCCGATCAGCAGACAGATCAATCCGGCGACCAATGGAACGCTCAGGAGCAAAATTTGCTCTCCATACCCTCTTTCCATACGGACGGCGGCAATTTGCCATCCCTCCATCAGCTGATCTTCTCCCGCCGGAATGATCTGATATTCCTTTCCCTCCCATATAGTTTCATCAAAGATCGCAAGTTCTTCTATATTGACCGGTTCATATTCCGCCCCTGAAGAGACTACAATTTCTCCGGAAGGATTAATCAGCATATATACATAATTTTCCATCCCATCATAGACTATGCTGTACAGTCCGGCCATACTCAGATCCGCTTTAACACTGATCAGAAACTCCCCTTGCTTCATCCAATATAAAACGCTGATCGAAGGGGAACGGACGCTGTTTCCGGACATGGTATGATCGAATTCCAGCCCGGATACAAGCATCAGGCTGCCTTCCCCATCTTCATAACGGCTGCGGTATTCTTCCATGCGTTCATTTCCGTCCATTTTCCGATAAACTGCAGAATTCAGCAGGGTAGGATTATCCGAATAAATCTCTATCCCCTCCACATCATCCACCGCTTGGTCATATTTTAGAAGCCTGCTGGTGATCTCTTCATTATAAGAATCATAGAAATCACCATAGCCCAGGTATTTACGGGATACAATATCCATTACTTCCTCATCAGATCCGCAGATTATCGCCAGATTCTTCGCAGAAACTACCGCATTCTCAATGCTGTATGCCACTCTTATCATGGCGGTCCGTAAGTTTTCATCTTCTCTCCGATCTACAAAAAATTGAAGCAGCGCTGTGCTGAGCCAGGAAAGAAACAGGATTGGAACCAAAATCCCCGCAATATAAAGTACAAGCATTTTTTTCGCCAAAGTCAGATTATTGATCCACTGTTTCATAGGCGCTTTTTTTGTCCCCCTGTTTCCTGTATTCTGCCGGTGTCATCTTCTCTTTTTCCCTAAATTTTCGGCAGAAATATTCCATACTCCCAAAACCGGTTAAAAGCGCGATCTCCGAAAGGCTCTTTGCGCTTTTTATAAGCTGGCGTTTCGCCTCTTCCAGGCGGAATGCGTTTAGATACGTTCTAAAAGACATATCAAAGAGATGCCGAAAAAGCTTTCCCGTATAGTTCTCATTATAATGGAAAGTCTCTGCCAAATCCGATAACTTCAAATCCTCCCGATAATGTTTCCTGATATACTCTTCCATCCTCTGGCGGATCCCTTCCTCTTCCCCGCTGATCTCCCTTGCACAATCCACTCTGACAGAGGCAAGATATTCAACAATCTCTTCTAGAACCATAAACCGGCCAATATCCCTTATACGCTCAACCGCTTCCTCCGCCCTCTCCCTTTCCAGGCTTCCTTCAGGCAGGCTGGCATGCAGTTTTTCAAGGCACTCTACGCCAAATTGCCTTACTGCATCCGGCGATGCCCCGCTCGCCTTCAATTCCAGATAAAGGGCTTTCTCAAAGGAATCTTCTCCCTTTTCAGCTTTCTCTTTACTCACCTGGCTTCCACACAGATATTTCTCTCCAAGCTGGTAAATACGGTTGGGACAATACGGTAGCCCCACCACGTTCTCCCCCTCCCCTGTTCCGCTCAGAATCCTGCTGTAGCAACGGTAGAATGCTTGATCCTTCCGTTTCATGCATTGAGCAAATGCCCGCGCAGCCCCTCCCTTGGAAAAAGGATCACTGATTGCTGCAATCACCCGCGGATGTGTCTTCAAAAGGACTTCCTGCAGAACTTCCGCACATTCCTCGTATCCCCTGCGGGTTGGATCGTATAGATTATCAAGGGCAAGGACAGAATTGGGCGCCAGTGTGAATACGCGATATCTGGCAAATTCCTTTTTCCTTTCCTTGAAAAATGCATATATCTCTTCTTCCATCTCTGCTGCGCCGCTTTCTCCCGGACAGGAAAGCAGGTATACGATTCCATAAGGGTATTGCTCCAGTTCGAGGAGCAAATTCAGCTTAAAATCTTCCTCCTCCGTCAAAAAATCAGAAAGCGCTTTCTGCAGGTATCCGGAAAGCAGCGATTTCAGCTTTCTTTCCGTTTCCTGTGCCTTTTCCCTCCTACAGGCCTGCTTATCCAGTTCCGGTTTCAGCCGCTCCAGCTGGGCATAGATCTCTTCTTCGTCAATGGGCTTGAGAAGATACGCCTCCGCCCTCAGATGGATAGAGCGCTTCACATACTCAAATCTGTCATAGCCGCTCAGAATAATGAAGCGCGGTGCATCCTCTTTTTCTGCCTGAATCCTCTCCATCATCCTCAGGCCGTCCTCTCCTGGCATACTGATATCTGTGATAATCAGATCTGGCTTCAAAAGTTCCATCAGATGCATGGCCCTGGCACTGCTTGAAGCCGTTCCCACCAAACGGAAACCATGCGCTTCCCAATCCACATAACAGGTCAAGCCTTCCAGAACAATTTCCTCATCATCCACCACCAAAACCTTATAATATTCCATTCGTCCGATCACCCCTCGCTTTTCAGTCTATATTGGATCACTTCGTTGATATGCTGAATATAGACTTCATAGCCGGTTTTCGCATATGCTTCCTGGAATTCCTCCCACAGGCTGTCAAATCGTTCCAGGCGGCATTGAATCAATTTCGGCAAATATTCACTTCGGCAGGCATCTGCCCGCTTCTTGGAAGAATCTGCCGCAGATCCAGACGGAAAAGTAATCTGCCAGGTGGGATAATAGATTGGATTCTCTTCCGGCTCATTAAAAAAGTCGGCAAACGTTTGATATCCATAACTGTCCAGCAGCTTTTTATCATATTCTGACAGGGAATCATAGAATTCACCTGGCTGGTAAAACGCTGATGTGGCATTTCCATCGGAAAAGGAGCCCTCAATCTTGGGCGCATAGCTGGTCAAAGCATTGGCCTTATTCTCATATTTCCATGAAATTTGAGCCTGCTCTGCCCTCATATCCTCTGTACGGTAGAACATTCCGTTCTCATCCACCAGATAATCTTCTCCTTCTATTCCCCAGCCAAAAATTTTCTGCCATCTTTCATCCAACATATCGTCAAACAGCTGAAGCACCCGGGCCGGATCCTTACAGGAAGTCGTAATCATGAAGCCTCTTCCATAGTTTACCACCGGCTTTTCCATATAATGTTCTTCTATCCCTTCCTCGTATACCAGAGGGATGCTCAGATAGGTATATTCATACATTCCTCTGGATTCCAGGCTCTCGTTCACCAATCCCACGTTCCAGTATTGATCAGAAAATCCAAGCACATTTCCTTCCGACAGTTTCTCAATATACTGACTATAATTAAACAAACAGGCCTCCAGATCTATCAATCCCTCCGCATTGGCCTCACATAACTTCCGGTAAAAGCGCTCCGCGATATCCATAGTCATATAATCATAGGCTGTACATGTTTCCTCATCCACTATGCAGTTCCCATTATTCGGATATCCGGCAAGGAACTGCGGAGGATTCACTAACCCATAATTGAATTCCCCATCATTCAGAATCGTATAGCCGATGGTCTTTTTTCCATTGGTCTGAGGATATTTCTCCACATATCTCTCTATCAGATCAAAATATTCATCCAGCGTTGTCAATTTGGGATAACCAAATTCCTCCAGAACCCGTTTCTGTATGAAAAATCCGGTTCCATTGTTGCGCGTCATATAGGTGTGATCCCCATAGTAAATCCCATAATCCGGCAACACATAAATATGTCCATCATCCGCCTTCATACGTTCCATATATGGTTCGTAGTGGGCATACAGTCTGGGATAATTGGGAAGTAGGTCTTCAAGAGGTACGGCTCCGCCGCTGGAAATGATTTCCTCATTGCTGAACATAATATCCGGATAATCTCCGGTAGCGATCAGAACATCATATAGCTCCTCATTATCACGGTCATTCCGCTCAAATGTACAGGTGACTTTGAGTTCCTCTTCCAGCATGGCATATATTTTATTGTTCTGGGTCGGGATCTCGGAACTGGTCATAATAGACAGCGTAAACGGATATCTGTTTTCATCTTCTGCTGTTCTACTGCCGCATCCAGTCAATGTGGGAACTAGAAGCGTAAAGATAAGAAGCAGCGTGAGGCTGTATCTTATCCGAACAGTATCTCTCTTTCCTCCCATACCTTTTCCCCCTGACGAATCAATACCTTTTCCTCATAAAGGAAACATCAAACAGGCCGGAGTGCCTTACGGCACAGCAGCCTGTTCTTTTTCTGTTCTTAAAGCGGAAACTATTTCCAGATCCGGTATCTGCCACTGAGCGCCAATAAAGCGAACAGATACAAGCAGTTGTCATAATATCTTCTGTCTCCGGTACGAAGCGGCGCATTCCACAACCTCATAGCGCAGTCTGCCGCATAAGTTCCCTGCGCCGCCAGACTGGCCTGGGCCACCGTTGCCATCAGTCCCACAGGATGCAATGCCTTGCCCGGAAGGATGGTCCCGTCGATTAAGTAGATCCCTTCATCCTGATCCTTTACTGTCTCGCAAAAAAAGCGCTGGATCCGATCTGACTGCCCTCTTTCCCATTCATCCGCCCCAAACCATTCATAATCCAACGCAATATTGGCGGCTGTACGGTATGCATCACTATAGAACCAGTCATGCCGGCCATATTGCCCTTGATGTCCAACGTATGGGGTGCCATCATATTCCGAGTACTCCGGAGACAGGCCTGTTACCGGATGACAGGCTTTTTTCAGGTACTCCCTGCTTGCTGCAGCTGCACTTTTCCAGAAATCGCGGTCTTCTTCATCAGCCCAAAGGGCAAATAATTCATAAAAATGCGGAAGATGATAGGATGGATCCGTCCAGTCACAATCCGGAATGAATTTAATCAGATGATTAGAAGGTTCCCACATAGGATATCCACCTCTTCCATCCTCTCCCTTATGCACGCATTCATGCAGGATCGCCCGTGCCTCTTTGGAATAGCAGTAGATCCCTTCTCCGTCTCCCCACCGGTTGGACGCAAAGAAAAGGGCCATCGCAAAGAACTCCTCCCCATCCGGAGCAGGGCCATAGGCGTTTTTTGTACCATCCGGCTTGCAGGACCAGGCAAAGTATCCTGCATTCTCTCCCGTTTCCATCCACATATAGGTTTTGGCCCATTTCCAAATGCGGTCAAATTCCTCTTTTTTATCCAGCTGCACACACACCATCATGCCATAGGACATGCCTTCCGTCCTAGCATCCACATTACCCGTATCTTCCAGATATCCCATATCCTCTCCCACAGGATGGTAGATACGTTCTTCTTCACTGCCATAGTACATCGTTTGGAAAGTCTCTTCGATCCTTTGATCGATCTCTTTCTGGGCAATACCCAGTTCGGCGAATACATTGCGGTATTCCCCCGTATAAAATGCTCCTCTCATTTTTACTCCCATCTGCGTGCTTTTGCTCGCGTACAAAATCATGGATAGTGAAAGCGCTCATCTTTCACTCCTTCACGCCTCCGATTGTAAGTCCTGTTACAAAGTATCTCTGCAGGAACGGATACAGACATACAATCGGGATAGCCGTAATAATGGTTGCCGCTGCCCGAATGGACGCCGGCGTCACCTGCCCTCCGCTTACCTGGTTCGCCAGTGAGTTCGTATTGCCGCTCTGATTTGTCACGCTGGACAGCAGCTTCATCAACTCATACTGCAAAGTAGTGTATTCTTCGCTCATCCTATTGTACAGCATGGCATCAAACCAGGAGTTCCACTGTCCTACCGCAATAAACAAAGCGATCGTTGCAAAGACAGGCATACACAGAGGAGCCACAATCTTGCAGAAAATGGTAAAATGCCCAGCTCCGTCCATCTTCGCGGATTCCTCCAAACTGTCCGGCAGCCCATTCATATAGGTACGGATTACAAGCATGTTAAAGGCAGATACCGCGCCCGGAACGATATATACCCAAAAGCTGTTGGTGAGCCCCAGACCTCTATAAAGCAAAAATGTGGGGATCAAGCCTCCGTTCACATACATGGTCACTACATATAGAAATGATACCGGCTTTGCCAGTATGAAATTCTTCCGGCTGAGCACATAGGCCAGCAGCGCCGTCACGGACAGCTGGAGAAGCGTGGCAATCACTGTACGAAGCACAGAAATCTTAAGTGCAGTCAGCATAGTACTCCTCTGCAGAACCGTCGCATAGTTATCCAGAGTGAATTTACGCGGCCACAAGTAAATGCCTCCCCGAAGTGCATCTGTTCCGTCATTGAAAGAAATCGCCAGTGTATTTAGAATAGGATACAATGTCACTATCACAAATAATACCATAATAATGGTGTTGATGCAGACAAAAATCTTATCTCCGAGCGTCGTTTTATATTTTTTCTTCGGAACAACGATTTTCTCGTTCTTTGCTCTCATCTTCATCCCTCCTAAAACAGCCTCTCTTCACCGGCAGCTTTTGCTGCAGAATTCGCTAGGACGATCAGAATAATGCTTACCACGCTCTTGAATATGCCGGCTGCGGTACCCAATGCATAATCCCCCTGGCTGATACCATATTTAAGCACATAGATATCGATTGTCTGAGAAACGCTCTGAACCACGCCATTTCCCAACAAATACTGTACTTCAAAGCCTGCGTTCAAAACGTTTCCTACATTAATCAGAAGAAGGATGAAGATCGTAGGTTTCAAAGAAGGCAGCGTGATATTCCACATCTTACGGAATCTGCCTGCTCCGTCTATTGATGCCGCTTCATACAAATCCGGATTAATGGATGTGATAGAGGCCAGATAAATAATGGCGTTCCATCCTGTCTCCTTCCACACATTGGAAAAGCCCACGATCCACCAGAAATACTTGGGCTGTGCAAACCAGTTAATCGGTGCATCTACGATGTGAAGGGCCTGAAGCACCTGGTTGATGATTCCGTGTTCCATGGAAAGCACATCCTGAACAATACCGGTTACGATGATCCATGAGAGGAAATGGGGCAGATAGGAAATAGTCTGCACACATTTTTTGCCTTTGCTGCTCTTCACCTCGTTCAGAAGCAATGCGAATCCGATTGCAAAAACCGTGCTCATAACCAGATTGATCACGCCCATTGCCAGCGTGTTCCGAATCGTCCCGATGAAAATGTCACTGGAAAACAGATCGGCAAAATTCTCCAGCCCCACGAACTTGGAACCCAGCATGCCGTCCTTCGGCTTATAATCTTCAAAGGCAATGATCCAGCCTCCGAGAGGAGCATAATAAAAGATGATCGCATAGATAATAAACGGAATGGTCAGAAGGATCAGTTCCTTCTGCTTGACGATTTCCTTCCAGGTAATCTTCCTTTTCTGTACTACAACCGCACCTGCAGTCTTTTTTTTACCCGCCATATTCTCACCTCTCTCATTTCCGGACGAGGGCGGCTGCGATTCATCACAGCCGCCCTCCGTTGTCTTAATCAGGGAACCTGATTTCAATCTTTATTCTGCGGCCGCCTCAGTGGAAGCCTCTTCGGTAGTTTCTGCCGTCTCAGCAGCTGTTTCCGCCGTGGTCTCCTCTACCGCTTCGGTGGTTTCTACTGTTTCACTAGAGGCCTCTTCCGCTTCAGTTGTCTCAGTATCTTCCTCCGCATCAGAGGTGGGGGCGCCGCCGGCAACTTCCATTCGTCTGTCCACTTCTGCCTGAAGTTCGCTAAGCAGTGCGTCAAAATCCACTCTCTCCTGAAGGAGGGCCTGATAATCAGCCCATGCGGTTTCATAGTCATCCGCCATACATACCTGAGGCAGATATTCCATCTTGGTCTCCGCCAGATTCAGCCACGCTTCTCCGCCAGGGGTGCTGGATGTCATGTTATTGGAGAAACTCCACAGAGGATACCAAGGATATTCGCTGGTATTGCTGGGGGTCAGCAGACCGGTGAAGTTCTCCACACCGTATGCTTCCAGGCATGCCTGCTCTTCAGGAAGCAGGGAAGCGAAGAATTCAGAAGGCTGATCGTTCGGGTTTGCAGCATTGATTCCATCGGGATCCATGCCTGAATACTGAGGGAAGAAGGAATACGGGCAGAGATTGGAAGCCTTGTAGTTCGCATCCACCGCGTTCTGACGCATGGTTTCATCTCTGTAATACTCGCCGTTCTCATCAACCAGGTAATCCTGTCCTTCGATTCCCCAGAAACGAAGCTGATGCACTTCCGGATCCAGAAGGTCATTCACAAACTGCAGCGCGCCTTCCACATCCTCACAGCTGATGCTGATGCCAAGTCCGTTGGAAACGTCCGGATTGCTTGCAGACGTCGGCGGATCATAGTAAGCGGGGGTCACGCTCTCGTCGATAACGATGTCAAGCGGTACATATGTACATCCTTCCAGGCCCTGGGTCTTGATGGAATCTTCTGCGCTCTGGTAATTCCAGCGCTGATCGATCATTCCCAGCACACGGCCGGAGGAAAGGGTTGCGATATAAGAGTCATAGCTCGCAGTAAAGGTTTCCGGATAGATGATGCCGTTCTTATACATCTCATTCAGGATTCCATAATACTCATGAGCGGTTTCTGTGGTGTTGTAGTCCATTACAACAGGATGATTCGGATCTTCGGAATTGTCCACGATCGCGCAGCCATCGTTCGGATACCCATCCAGGAACAGCGGCACGTTCTCCAAAGCGAAATATCTCCAGTCATCTGTACAGAAGGTGAAGCCAATATTCGTAGTCTCACCGTCAGGCATGGTCGGATTTTCTTCCAGATAAGCAGCGATCAGATCGAAATACTCGTCGATCGTATTGATTTCCGGATATCCCGCCCACTCCAGCACTCTGGTCTGGATCCACCAAGCTTCTCCGCCATGGTAATTGGCAAGTCCGCCCCACTTATAGTTGCCGAACTGAGGGATGATGTAGATGTGTCCGTCTTCCGCACGCACCTGATCCCACTGGGATTCTGACCAGAAATTCTTGATGTTCGGGTAATCGTCCCAATATTCATCGATCGGGATATAAGCGCCTGCATCCATCATCAGCTGATGTCCGCTGGAGGCTACCACAAAGTCAGGATACTCTCCTCCGGCCACCAGAACGCCGATCGCTTCTTCCGCAGTCTGTCCGGTCAGCCATGTTTCTTTACAGGTTGCCCCTGTCAGTTTGGCGATCTCAAGCATCGCCGCATTATCGTCATTGATTTCTGCGCCCGGGAATGCGATAAAGCAGGTAAACTCCTTATAATCCCCGCTGTCTGCGCTGTCCGTTCCTCCGGAAGCCTCCGTACCCTGTGCGCTCTCTCCTGATGAACTGGTGGAAGCGCTGTCCGTTCCTCCGCAGGCCGCTAACGATAAAGCCATCGCGCCTGCCAGAATCAATGACATCCATTTCTTTGCCTTTCTCATCCTTTTCCTCCCTTTCTTCATTTTTTGCTTTTCCATAATTTTTTCTGCTGTATATAGATATCATAACAATGGTTCTTGCCGGCGTAATTATCATAATTATAGTTTTTTCTGTAAAAATCGGATATTATATATGCA
>USKC01000062.1 GCA_900555195.1 uncultured Lachnospiraceae bacterium | reverse complement strand
CTTTTCCGCAAGCCACCTTAAAAATTGGCTGTTTCTAAGCCTTGCACACAGGAAGTCCACCCGCACGGCGGCTAAATTCCGCCCCTATGGGGCGTCAGACAACGCCGCCAGAGCGCGCGGGCGAACTTCCCGCGCGCAAGGCCAAGAAACAGCACAATTTTTTCACAGGCTTGCGGGAAAAGAGTGCAGCCGAACCTGCGCCGCAGAAGCCGGATGCTTGTGCTGGGACAACCAGGCGTCACGGGCCGGTGAGACGGAACGGCATATGCGGAGGGCTGGGCAGTGACTATCTGCACCCGTCCGCCTTCACGACAAACGCATGAGTAAATAAATTATGAACAAATCCCTTTTTCTGGTATGATAGAAAGAAAAAGGAGATTGTGGGTCGTGGAAGAACTGTTAGAATGGATGGAATATATAGAAGATGTACGTCAAGCAAAGAAAGTGCGCCATAAACTGAAAGATATACTGGTCATAGTGCTGTTTGCAACACTGGCTGATGCGGATGACTGGGTGGAAATAGCCATGTTTGCAGAGGCATATCAGGATTATCTGCGGAAGTATATAGAATTAAAGAATGGGATCCCGTCCCATGATACCATTAACCGTGTTATGGGCTTAGTGTCCCCGGATATTCTCCAGCAGCTTTACGCAAAATGGCAGGAACTCTTGAACAGAGATGAGGGGGAGGCATTAAAAAAGATTATCTGTATTGATGGGAAGACGATGCGTTCCAATAAGAGGAAAGAGGGGAAGCCTTCTCATATTGTTTCAGCATGGAGCAAGGAGGATGGGTTCTGCCTTGGTCAGAAAGCAGTCAGTGAAAAGAGCAACGAGATCAGGGCAATCCCGGAGCTGTTGGATAAGATACAGATAAAAGGCCAGATCATTACGATCGATGCAATGGGGACGCAAAAAAGCATAGCAGAAAAGATCCGGAATAAACGTGCAGACTATGTGCTGGCGCTGAAAAGGAACCATGTGGGCCTATATGAAGAGGTGGAGTTATATTTCAGTGAGAGGGAAACGTTGGAAGGGATCAGGAAAAAAGGGAATTATGTAAGCACAACGGAGAAAGCCCATGGTCAGATAGAAAAAAGAGAATATTACCAGACGGACGAAATAGGCTGGCTGGCACAGAAAAAAGAGTGGAAGGGAATAAAAAGCCTGGGGATGGAAGAAAAAACGCTCCGAGATGAAAAGGGAGAGCGGAAAGAATACCGGTACTATATCAGTAGCCTTGCGCCGGATATAGAGACCTTCAAACGGGCGGTGAGGGGACATTGGAGTGTTGAGAGCATGCACTGGCACCTGGATGTAACGTTCAGGGAAGATGGCAATACAACATTAGATAAGCAGGTAGCCCAGAACCAGAATATAATCAGGAAATGGAGTCTGAGCATATTGAAAATGATAGAAATCATGAAGCCGGGATTGTCTCTGAAAAAGAAGCGTTTTGCGATCAGCCTTCGGCCAATACAGTATCTGGAAGAAGTATTATCTTTTTAAAAGATATGGACTGAATAATTTGGGCGGTAAGAGCATTCATGCGTTTGTCGTGGGGATCCTGCATGCATAGCTTGCGTATTTGGGGGAAAAGTATTATACTAAGAGCGATCAGCCAAAAGCTGAAAGTTTCAAAAGAAAAGGAGGTAGGCAGAATGACTGGTATTACCAAGGATATGACGATCGGAGAAATCCTTCGCAGCAACCCTGACGTGGCTCCTGTTCTGATGAATGCGGGAATGCATTGTCTGGGATGTCCTGCTTCTCAGGCGGAAAGTCTGGAAGAGGCCGCCATGGTTCATGGAATTAATATTGATGATCTGATGAAGGCGATTGAAGCGGTATAAGAAAGCGCGCCTTTGGTACAAAACAGGAGGAATCCGGCAGGCACAGGCCTGGGATATCCTCCTGTTTTTCTTTGTACCGATTCAGTTTATGCAACGGCTGTGGAATGGCATACGGATTCATTCTGGGCTATCCGCAGCTGCATTGCATCAGATTCTGGCAAGCGACTGCAGGGCGTGATCCGCAACAATCAGTTCACAGTGCTCCTGCAGATAAGCATCTTTGCCGGGAGCGGATTTCTCCTGCCGTCCGTATTCGGATAGGCAATTACAGATTTTATTGAATTCCTCGGGTGTATGGGAGGAATTGGAAACCAGCAGAATATAGCGTTCCCTGTCGTTATCTTTATAGAGGGAATTGGTGCCGTTGTAGAACCCTGCCAGAACATGCGCAGCCCTCGTTACATGGTTCAGTGTACCAAAGGAGTAGACCTGCGTCATGTGAACGCTGTCCTTTGCTTCTCCCTGTACAGCGGGTTCTTCGTTGTCAGAGGAGGAACCTTCCTTTGCGGAAATACGGCCTTCCTGAATTTTCTTAAACAGATCGAGTACATCATCTGCCCCTTCGTTCAGATCCTGGATCATTTCATCCAGGCTGTCGTCGTCATGCACGCTGGGGGCGAATTTGGAAAACCTGGTATCCAGCTCTTCCGGATCCTCCACCTTGGTGATGATGAGGACGATGCAATCGGAGTTCAGGGGGATCGCTTCTATCATGAGGGGGATATCCTCCGCCTCAAAACCAAATTTCAGCGCTGCCTGCTGCATCATATCGCGAAAAAGGCTTTTGGCTTTTTCCGTGCCGTAGGCGAGTTCGCTGATCTTTAATTCCCGGTCTGCGAGGTCGGCCTTTGTCAGAGTGCAACGGATCTGATGGTCATTTACCTTTTCAATTTTCATATTCTCACATCCTTAATATAAAGATATTGGATTTGCCGCGTTATGTGACTGAAAATACCTCTCAAATGAACATATTTATATAGTATCAACAAGATTCAAATATATTATACTTTAAGGGTAGGCAAAGTCAAGCATTCGCATCTAGTGTTTAAGCTTTTTTAAGAATTTGCTTGCTATTTTCCAAAATATCGGATATAATCTTCCTAAAGATGCTTTCGGTCAATCTGTACCAGAAGGAGGGCAGATTTGATCGGAAATTTATTCAAAATGTTCATATTTTAAGCAAATTTTTGCAGAAATTCTGATTCCACTAGGAAGAATTTCTGTGTCTTACAACAACCGATGTGCGGTATGGGCTGTGGACAGACAGGCTGGCATAGCTGCCGGGGCAGCCAAACAGGACATCTGTTGTTTCCTCATATCCTTATAGTATGAGGATGTCTTACAGGCTTATGTGCTTGTCAGATCAGAAATCATTTCCAAAGTTTTCACCTAATTTCGTTTAATTCACAAAAAAACAAGCAGTAGAGGATTTTTTTGCACATTTTTATTCTATTCCGCGGTACTCGTCCGGAAGCATCTTTTATGCCGCCAAAATCGTGGCCGTCTGTTTAAATATCGTCATTGAACTGCCGGGAGGAGATCATCGGTTTATATATCACGATCCTTTTGGAAAGCGATGCCCAACTGGCAAAAGGGAGGATAAGAACCATGAACAATGACGATGAGATCGAGTTGAAGAAGCACCTGCTCAATATCAGCAGAAGGGGCGTGGACCTTTATCTGGAGGGCGAGCCGGCTTCTCCGGAGGAGATTGCCAGAAAATTCTATGTCTGCGAGGAGGATGTCTATATGCCGGATTTTGTGATGGATGAGCATGGCAGGCTGAAGGAGGTGAGATATGACAAGATAAAGTACCGCTGAAAGGGACGCCTTCTGTTTGAACGAATACAATTTTCCATAAAAGGCTTCATCCATATCTTCTCCGCCCGTATTTTGGATAAAAGAAACGCGGAAAAAAGTGTTTCTCTTCTCCCTGATGATGCACGCATGCCATGGCGCGCGGACGGGAGCAGAAATAAAAATGCGGCATCCCTGGCGATGGAATCCCGTATTATTGCCGTAGGGGAGGGGTATGCGGTATGCCGGAAGCTTGAAAACGATACAAAAATAGGTAATGACGATGTTTAAATAGTCTGTTATAATAAGGACGATCAGGAGGTTACGGAAGATGAAGAAAATGGTTCCGGTATTAATCGCCATCGTCCTTATTATTATAATAGCGGGCGCTGCATTCGGAATGAAAGTGGTGGAGCGTTTTTCCTATTCCAAGGAACGGATGGATTTGAATGAATATTATCAGCTTGCTTCTGCGGAGGAAGTGGCGCTGGTTCTGAATAATGATATCAAGGAAGAAAAGGGGATTCTGAGGGAAGGAATCTGCTATCTGGATCTGAACACGGTGCATACCTATCTGAATGACCGTTTCTATGCGGATTATCACGAAGAATGGCTGCTTTATACCACGCCGGATGAGATCCTGTACGCCAAGGCCGGGGAGGCGGGAGAGGACGGATATGTGCCCGCTTTTCTTCAGGACGGTACCATGTATGTGGCGCTGGACTATGTGAAGAAGTATACCAATTTTTCCTATTCGCTTTATACGGAACCGAACAGGGCGGTGCTCACCACGAGCTGGGAAGAACACCAGGCTGCAGATATCAGAAAGGATACGGCAGTTCGGTATCAGGGCGGTGTGAAGAGCGACATCCTGACAGAGGTGGCAGCAGGGGACAAGGTGACCGTTCTGGAAGAGATGGAGAACTGGAGCAAGGTGGCTACAGAAGACGGCTTTTGGGGCGGTAAAGCGCGGCCTTGGCGTAGCCATGCTGGTGTTTTCCCTGCTGACGGTGCCCGCCATGCTGCGCTCGCTGCAGGAGGTGGTGCGCCCGCCGCAGGAGAATGTGCGCAGCGAAACGTTGATTCCTGTTACGGATTATGCGGAGCCGGAGTATACATCCGTCCGCCGGGATTATAAGATCAACCTGGGCTGGCATCAGGTGACTACCGAAGCGGCCAACTCTACGCTCAGTTCCGTCCTGGAAGGGGTGAGCGGCATGAACGTGATCTCCCCCACCTGGTTTTTCCTGAGCGATAATGAGGGGAACTTTGTCAGTATCGGAAGCACTTCTTATGTGGAAGAAGCGCACAGCAGAGGGCTGGAAGTGTGGGCGCTTCTTGATAACTTTACTTATGATGTGGATACGAGAGAGATTCTTTCCTACACCAGCAAGCGGACGAAGCTGATAGAGGGGCTGATTGCGGAAGCGCTGGCGCTGGGAGTGGACGGGATCAATGTGGACCTGGAGCAGATTCCCAGCGATGCGGGTGAGGATTATATTGAGTTCATCCGGGAATTGTCCATTCCCTGCAGGGCCAATGGGCTGGTGCTTTCCGTGGACAATTATGTGCCCAAGGATTACAACGCACATTATCATTGGAAAGAACAGGGGATCGTGGCTGACTATGTGATTATCATGGGATATGATGAACATTACGGCGGTTCCCAGGAAGTGGGAAGTGTGGCTTCCATTAATTATGTAGAAGACGGCATCAGCACAATGGTGCAGTCTGTTTCTCCGGAAAAAGTCATTAACGCGGTGCCTTTCTACACGCGCATCTGGGAGACCTCAGGCGGAGAAGTGAAAAGCCAGGCGGTGGGGATGAGCGCTGCGGAAACATTCCTGGCGGAGCGGGGAGTGACGGCCTCCTGGGATGAAACCACTTGCCAGAACTATGCGGAGCTGCAGGACGGCGATGCGTTCTATCAGGTCTGGCTGGAAGACGCACAGTCGCTGGAAGTGAAGATGAACATCATGAAGAAGTATGGACTTGGCGGCGTGGCAGCCTGGAAACTTGGATATGAGAGCGGTCACCCGGAGGTCTGGGAGGTACTGTCAGGATTTGTGAACGGATAAGGCGATGCATCAAAGCAGGGGCGTGTGGATGATGCTCGAAGAGAGCTCCGGCCATTTGGCCGGAGCATTTTTATTTCGGGCAGCTCATAGAATGGATCAAGCGGACTGTGGAGAGCGCCTATGAAAACAGAATGGAAAGATGGAATTCTGAAAGGAGCTGTGACGATTCTTCTTCTGGTCTCCGTCTTCTTGGCCGCCGGCCAGGCGGCGGTTGTGGTGAATGAAGGGGATGCGCTGGAGGAGGAGAGATGGTGCGTGGTAATCGATGCGGGACACGGGGGGATCGATCCGGGCAAGGTGGGGATCAACGGAGAACTAGAAAAGGATCTGAACCTGAAAATTGCGATGAAACTGAAAATGTTTCTGGAAGCGTCTGATGTGAAGGTGGTAATGACCCGGACGACGGATACGGGCTTATATGATGAGAACGCTTCCAATAAAAAGGTACAGGATATGAAACAACGCATTCAGATCATCGAGGAAGCGCAGCCGCAGGTGGCGGTCAGCATCCACCAGAACAGCTACGGCGAGGAGTATGTGAAAGGGGCGCAGGTATTCTATTATAATGGAAGCGTGCAGGGGAAAGAACTGGCTGAACGGATTCAGGAGAGGCTGATTCAAAAGCTGGATCCGGAAAATCACAGGACGGCCAAGGCGAATGACAGCTATTATCTCCTGAAAAAGACGGGCCGCCCGATTGTGATCGTGGAATGCGGGTTCCTGTCCAATGGGGAAGAGGCGGCGAAGCTTGGGGAGGATTATTACCAGGAGAAACTGGCATGGCATATTCATATGGCGGTGATGCAGTATTTGAATGCGCATGATTCATGAGATCGGGAAGAATGATTCGTGAGATCGGGAAGAAAAGATTGCGGGTTTTCCTCAAATAGGATATGATAACCAACGGTGGATGACACTACAAAGTCTGAATGATGAGGAAGGAGTAATCAGAATGAAAACGCAATCCAACAATTCCCATAAAAAGCTGGCGGTTCTTTTGCTGGTGTTGGCGGTCGTTGTGCTGGGGGCGGTCTATCTGCTGTTCTCAGCCCGCACCCAATCCGGAAGCAAGGAAGTGAGCGTGACGGTAGTGGACGACCAGGGAGAAGAAACCTCGTATTCCTGCAGGACGGATGCGCAGTACCTGGAAGAAGTGCTTACGGAACTGGAAGAGGAAGGGCTGACCTTTTCCGGCACAGAGTCCTCTTACGGCCTTATGATTGATACGGTGAACGGGCTGCGGGCTGACTATAACGAGGACGGGGCCTATTGGTATTTCTATGTGAATGGCGAGGACTGCATGTACGGCGTATCCTCCCAGCCGGTGCAGGACGGTGATGCGTTTGAAATTGTCTACACATTGGCAGAATAGCCGGAAGAAACCGAAGAAGCTTACCGCTTATGACATTGTCAGCGTGGGTTTGATGGTTGCGGCGCTGGAGTGCGCCAAAACCGCCCTCGCTTTTTTGCCGAACGTGGAATTGGTCTCCCTGCTCATCATCCTGTTCACCCTGGTCCTCGGGCGGCGGGTTTATTATGCCATAGTGGCCTTCGTTTTGGTGGAGGGGATGATCTACGGATTTGGCCTCTGGTGGGTCATGTATTTGTATGCCTGGCCTCTGCTGGCATGGCTGACGCGCAGGCTCCGGAAACAGAAGGATGCGCTGACTTTTGCGGTTCTTTCGGGAGGATTTGGACTGGCTTTCGGAGCGCTCTGCTCCATTCCGTATTTTATAGCCGGCGGCCCTGCAGCAGGATTTACCTGGTGGGTGGCAGGAATTCCTTTTGACATTGTGCATGGGATCAGCAATTTTGTGCTGATGCTTTGCCTGTACAAGCCTGTTCGGAGCGTGCTGGAACGGTTTGGGCCAAGATAGAAATAGTTTCTGCCCTTCCTCGTTCTGCATGTTCCTGTATCCGGGCCCTGCGGCTTTTATGTTCTGGCGGGCCTGAGTAGTAACCCAATTTTCTTACAGGCCTGCGGGAAAAGTAGTAAATCCTGTGCAGGTATGCTATAATGTCACAAGAGCCGCGAATTGGAGCAGATGGCGATTGGAAAAGATACAGAAAGAAGATAGATATGAATACAGTAATCGAAGTGATGGATGGAAGCGAAGCGGATGAGGAGAAAATACAGAGAGCAGGACAGATCCTGAAAGAAGGAGGACTGGTAGCTTTCCCGACGGAGACGGTTTATGGCCTTGGAGGGGACGCGCTGAATCCCGCTTCTTCCAGGAAAATTTATGCGGCAAAAGGAAGGCCTTCTGATAATCCGCTGATCATTCATATCTGCTGTTGGGAAGATATATACAGGATTGCTGAGGATCCATCCGGCTGGGGAAAACGGTTGGCGGATGCGTTCTGGCCTGGCCCGCTTACAATGATTCTCCCAAGGAAGGAAGCGGTGCCGAAGGAAACAACCGGTGGGCTGGATACGGTGGCGGTGCGCCTTCCCTCGCATCCGGTTGCCAGGCGTTTGATTGAGGCTGCAGGAGGCTATGTGGCTGCGCCCAGCGCGAATACATCCGGCAAGCCAAGCCCGACGTCAGCCCAGTATGTTGCGGAAGACATGGACGGAAGGATCGACATGATCCTGGACGGAGGCGCTGTGGGGATCGGCCTGGAATCCACGATTGTGGATCTGACCGGCTCGGAGCCGATGATCCTGCGGCCCGGATATATAACGAAGAAGATGCTGGAGGATGTGTTTGGCCATGTATCCGTGGATCAGACCATCCTGAAAGGCGATACAGCAGGACGCCCGAAGGCGCCAGGTATGAAATACAGGCATTATGCCCCCAAGGGGGAACTTTCTATCGTGGAAGGCCAGGAGGATGCAGTGGTGCGGCGGATCAACGAATTGTGCGCGCAGGCTGCCGCCTGCGGAAAGCGTACGGGAGTGATCGCCACGGATGAAACGGCAGCGCGTTATCTGGCGGATAGCGTGAAGAGCGCGGGTGCGAGGAAGGATGAAGAAGCGATCGCGCACAGCCTGTATCGGATTCTGAGGGAGTTCGACGATGAGGAAGTGGAAGTGATGTATTCGGAATCCTTTGATACGGATGGGATAGGACAGGCCATCATGAACCGCCTGCTGAAAGCGGCGGGACATCATGTGATACAAAGTTAGGATGGCGGAAGCGAAAGCGATGGGGGAACCCCTTTGCTAGAATAAATGCCTTTTAGGGCGGAAAGGTGCGTAGGGAAAGATGAGAATAGCGTTGGGAAGTGACCATGGGGGATACGATCTGAAGCAGGAGGTCATCAAGTATCTGGATGAGCATGGCATTGAATGGAAGGATTATGGGTGCGACAGCAAAGAATCCTGCGATTATCCTGCGTTCGGAAGGGCTGCTGCGGAAGCGGTCGCCTCAGGGGAGTGCGATAAAGGAATCGTGATCTGCACTACGGGAATCGGGATTTCTATCGTGGCGAACAAAGTGCGGGGCATCCGCTGTGCGCTGTGTGCCGATACGGTGTCTGCCAGATTGACAAGGGAGCATAATGACGCCAACATGCTTGCCATGGGCGCCGGCATTGTGGGGCGGAACCTGGCGCTCGGCATTGTGGAGACATTTCTTTCCACTCCGTTTTCAGGGGAGGAGAAGCATGTGCGCAGGGTGAAGGCCATTGAAGAATAATTAACAAAAGAGAGAAGCGAATACGGGAGGAGAAAAGACATGTCTAAGGTAGTGATCATGGATCATCCTTTGATTCAGCATAAAATCGGTTATATCAGAAGGATTGAAACCGGAACAAAAGATTTCCGTCAGACCATCGGCGAGATCGCGATGCTGATCTGTTATGAAGCGACGAGGAGCCTGCCTCTTACGGACGTCAAGATTACCACGCCGATCTGCGATACCACGGTAAAAGAACTGAAAGGAAAAAAGATGGCAATCGTGCCGATCCTGCGCGCGGGCCTGGGAATGGTTGACGGCGTGCTGAATCTGATTCCGGCAGCGAAGGTGGGGCATATCGGATTGTACCGCGATCCGGAGACACTCATGCCCGTGGAATACTACTGCAAACTCCCTGCGGACTGTGCGGAAAGAGAGGTATTCGTAGTGGATCCCATGCTGGCAACGGGCGGTTCTTCCGTAGCAGCGATTCAGATGCTGAAGGATAAAGGATGCAAGAAGATTCACTTTATGTGCATTATCGCAGCGCCCGAGGGGATTGCAAAGATGCAGGAGAAGCATCCGGATGTGGATCTGTATGTGGGGGCACTGGACGAGCGGTTGAACGACCACGGTTACATCGTTCCTGGCCTGGGAGACGCAGGAGACAGGATATTCGGGACCAAGTAACCGCCGGGCAGGTGTCTGTATGAGACGGGAAAAGGAGAAGCCATGAAGAGGAAGGATTATATAACCTGGGATGAGTATTTCATGGGGGTGGCAAAGCTGTCGGGCATGCGTTCCAAGGATCCCAATACGCAGGTGGGCGCTTGCATTGTCAGCGGCGATAATAAAATATTGTCCATGGGATACAACGGATTTCCGATCGGCTGTTCTGATGATGAATTTCCCTGGGATAAGATCGGAGAAGAGGAAGATACCAAGTATCCCTATGTGACGCACAGCGAGTTGAACGCGATCCTCAATTACAGGGGCGGAAGTCTGGCTGGCGCTAAGCTGTATGTATCTCTTTTTCCCTGCAATGAATGCGCCAAAGCGATCATCCAGAGCGGGATTAAGGAGATTGTGTACGAATGCGATAAATATGCGGATACGCCGTCTGTGCGCGCATCCAAACGGATGCTGGACGCGGCCGGCGTGACTTACCGCAGATATGAGCCGGCAGGACGGCAGGTGGTTATTTCCCTGTAAAGGGACTTGAAGGAGAATGCGGATGAGGACATCGGGAAAACGCAGGCTGACCGCCTTTTTGATGGCTTTGATCATGCTTACGGTTCCGCAGGTGCACGCGGCTGCAACCTCAGATACGAGGGAGAAGCTGGAGAAGGCAAAGCAGGAAAAGGAAGCGACGGAGAATTTGAAAGATGCGCAGGAGGGCCAGATCGATGAACTGGAGAATGCGCAGAGCAGCCTCGAAGGGGAATTGAATAACCTGACCGATCAACTGACAGCGGTGAGCAATGAGCTGGAGACAATCGAGAGCAATATTATTACCAAAAACGAAGAGATTGCAGCCACCCAGGAAGAATTGGAACAGGCGAAAGAGACGGAAGAATGGCAGTATACCTGCCTGAAGAAACGGATCCAGTACTCCTATGAACACAGCAATAACATGTATCTGGAGGCCTTCCTTTCGGCTGGTTCCTTTGGGGAAATCCTGAACCTGACGGAATATTTCACCCAGGTTGCCTCATACGATCAGGAAATGCTGGCGAATTATAAAGCGGCCAGAGAAGCGGTGGAGGAACAGGAGGCCCAGCTGGAAGAAGAGAAAGCGCAGCTGGACGAGATGAAGGCGTCTGCAGAAGCGGAACATGAGAAGTTTTCCGGCCTGATCAGCCAGACGCAGGGAAGCATTTCTGCCTATTCTGATCAGATTGCCAACGCCGAAGCACAGGTGGAAGCGCTGGAAGCGCAGATTGAAGCGCAGAATGAGAACATTTCGGCCCTGCAGAAACAGTTGGAGGAGGAACTGCGGAAATCCCGTTTGGCCGCTCAATCCAGCTGGAGGGATATTTCAGAAGTCACCTTTACGGAAGATGACAGGTACCTGCTGGCCAATCTGATCTATTGCGAAGCGGGAGGGGAGCCCTATGAGGGACAGGTGGCTGTGGGAGCTGTGGTAATCAACCGGGTGCTCAGCTCTGTGTTTCCCAATACCGTATCAGGTGTGATTTATCAGTCCAGACAGTTTGAACCGGTGTCCACCGGCCGCCTGGCACTTGCCCTGGCGGAGAACCGCGCTACGGACAGCTGTTACCGCGCGGCGGATGAAGCCATGAGCGGTGTGACGAATGTGGGGAACTGCGTGTTCTTCCGGACGCCTGTGCCGGGCCTTACAGGCATCAATATCGGCGGGCATGTTTTCTACTAAAACCTGTATGCTGCGAAATGGAGCGCATATTTTTCCTAAATAAAAGCCGTCCCGGTTCAGAATGCCGGAACGGCTTTTTGGCTATGCCCGGATGGAGCGTGCATACATGTAAGGCGTGATTTCTGCAGCGTTGAGATGTGCCCGTTTACAGCATCGGATCAAAACGCTCCATGGGAGCGGTCAGCTCCATAAGCCTGCCGTCATAAATGGCTGTGAGCAGGCTGTTCAGGGAACGCAGCGCGCTTTTTAACTGTTCAGAAGAAAGAAGCTGCCTGTCGAAGGCGAGGGAGAGCTCATCGAGATCGATGACCTTGACAAAACCGTCCGGATAGATAACGACATCTGCCAGCAGATCCGTGACGATCAGGGAATTGGAATCCTCATGATATTCAGGGGAAATGATGTCGCAGTAATGATAGAGAAGGCGGCCGTCAGGGGCATAGAAGCGGCTGATTTTGTAGCCTTCGTTCAGATAATAGCAAGAGAAGCCGTGATGCAGATCCTGCCTTTTTTTCAGGGCTTTCCAGCCGGTCACGAGAAGGCCGTCCTGTGACAGAAGAATTACGTCATCCTTTAGCAGGATGCATTCCTCCGGAATCAGACGTCTGCGGTACAGAATGAGCTCTTTCATAGGCGCTCCCTTCCCCCTGTGAATACGGGCAGCATCAATATATTTATGTTCCAAATTTTATACACTGGAAGAGAAAATGTCAAGTTCCCGCGCGCCTCTTCGCATGCTCGCGCACCGTCTTTCCGCCAACAGGCAGGGAGCCAAGCCGTCATTTCCCGGCGCCCATCCCG
>USKC01000061.1 GCA_900555195.1 uncultured Lachnospiraceae bacterium | reverse complement strand
CAGTCAATTATTCACTGAAAACAAGATAAATTATCTTATCTAATCATTTAAGGATAAATTATCTATTTTTTCAAATATTTATGAAATCGATTTCAAAATCATAATAGTATGGAGGAGGTTTTGTGATGAGGAAGAGATGGACTGCAATTGGGCTCGTGGGATGTCTGTTGGTTGGAATGCTGGCGGGATGTTCCGGAAGCGGACAGCAGGAAACAACTGCCGGGACAGGGCAAGAAACGGTTCAGGAGACTGCCAGCCAGGGAGCGGCAGAGGATGTGCTGCAGCGGAAAGCACTGGTGAAGAAATTACCATTACTATGTCACATTGGGGAAGCGAAACGGATGAGAAAACGTATCGGGAAAGGGCAGATTTGTATGAAAGTACGCATCCGGGAATTAAGATTGAGATGAATTATATGCCTTCGGATCATATTCAGAAGCTGAATACGATGTTTGCGGGCGGAACAGCTCCTGATATTGTAGTACTGGCAGAAGATATTCACAGTTTTTCATCTAAGGGTCTGTTGCTTCCATTGGATGAGTATGTTCAGGAAGCGGGAATTGACCTTGAAGCACGGGTAGGAAAGACGGCAGTTGATACCTATTCTTACGACGGACAACTGTACGGGATTGCTGATAGGGGCGGTTCGATGGTGCTGTTTTACAATAAGGACATGTTCGACGAAGCAGGGCTGGATTACCCTACTGCTGACTGGAAATGGGAGGACATGCTGGAGGCAGCACAGGCTATGACAGGAGGAACCGGAGAAGAAGAAACCTGGGGCTTTGGATTGGAAACCTGGTGGCCGTACTGGATGACCTGGATCTACCAGTCAGGCGGAAGAGTGATTGATGAAGAAGGAAATCTTGTGATTAATTCTCCAGAGAGCGTAAAGGGACTGACATTTATTCAGGAGTTGACAACAGTCTATGATGTAGTTCCTACGAGAGAAGAATACGCCAATATGGGTTCCGGCGCTGCTGCGGGAACCGTGTTTGCCCAAGGGAAAATAGGGATGGTACCGAATGGGCTATGGTTTTTCTCAAGCCTTCAGGATGTGGACTTCAATTATGATGTAGTAGAACTGTTTGGAGGAGACTATCAGGTGACTGCGCCATTTGGCAGCGCGATGACAATTTCTAAGACCTGTGAACATCCGGATATTGCATTTGACATCATCAATTTCATGACAGATGTAGAAGCACAGCAAGTGATCGTTAAGAATCTGGAAGATGCACCTGCGAACCTGGAAGTTCTGGCTTCTGATGAGTTTAAGAATGCAGGATGGACCAGTGAAAGTGTGGATATTGAAGTATTCTCACGTTCCAGCGAGATGGTTTATACACCGCCGGTAGGCGCTAATTGGTCATCTTGGGATACCATCTTCAGCGATGAGATGGCTGGAGTGTTTGACGGGACAGTTGATCCGCAGACAGCTTTGGACAATATCGAAAAGAGAATTAATGAAGGATAGAGCGGGATAAAAGTAATAGCGCAGACCTGTCTGAACTGTTACGATAAATGGATTTATAAGTTAGGGAGAAGATGCTATATGGTGTGCTGCCGTCTATGTGGCGGAAGCACACCAATGTTTTAAGCGGATTTCTCCGGTGAAATGGAAGGGATAGGAAGAGTGGGAATGAAGAATGGGAAGAGAAAAAGAAGGCTTGGGAGAGAGACGGGATGGTTCTGGTTTTTTATCAGCCCATGGATTATAGGCTTTTGCACATTTACAGCCATCCCTATGTTGGCATCTTTCTATTATAGTTTTACAGATTGGGACATGTTCCAGGCAGGGAGTTTTGTGGGATTGGATAATTACAAAAGGTTATTTCAGGAGGACATGTTTTACCAGGCGGTATATAATACTTTTTATTATGCGCTTTTTTATGTTGTGTTGAGCACGCTTTTATCACTGTTTGTGGCGGTGCTGCTGAACTACCCGCTGAAAGGCAGAAGGATATTCCGGACAATTTTTTATATCCCTACCCTGGTTCCGGTGGTGGTAACTGCTTTGCTTTTCTTCAGGGTATTTGCGCCGGAAGGGCCGGTTAACGCTGTGCTGGGCTTTTTGGGGATAGAAGGGCCTACTTGGTTTTTCAGTGAAACTTGGTCGAAACCGGCACTGATCATGATGTCTTTGTGGGGATTGGGAACCGCGTTCATCCTTTTGTTGTCGGGATTGCAGGGGATTCCCGGGGAACTGTATGAAGCGGCCAGAATTGACGGTTCGGGCGCTTGGGCGGAGTTCCGTTACATTACTGTACCAATGCTCTCTCCGGTCATCTTTTATAACGTGGTAATGGGAATTATCAATTCCCTCCAGGTATTTACGCAGGTATATGTCATTGGTACCAATGCGCTGATGCCTGGAGGCAGTACCGGAAGTGGAGGAGGGCCAGGTAACAGTCTTTTGTCTATTGTGCAGCTTTTGTATATTAAGGGCTTCCGGGATTACAAAATGGGATATGCTTCTGCCATCGCATGGGTACTGCTGGTAATTATTCTCTTATTCACCATGCTTGTGTTTAAGTCATCTGCTCTGTGGACCTACTATGAGGAGGAAAGAAAATGAATAAGAAAACTTCTCCCATTACAACAGCTGTGGTATACTTGATTTTAATACTTTTCAGCGCCGCATTCCTGATTCCGTTCGTCTATATGATCAGCATTGCCCTGTCAAGCGATGCGACGGCGAACCAAGCCGCATATACGATATTCCCGAAGGAATTTGAGGTACGGAATTTTATTCGGATATTTACGGAAAGCAATGTCCCGATCTGGCTGAAGAACAGCCTGATATTAACGGTTACCAATGTATGGTTGGAAGCCTTTCCCTTCCGTCCTGGCAGTTATCCTTCCGGAGGGCCGATTGCCCGTATGATTCCAGTATGGAAATTAGTTGCTCCTTCCATTGATCTGCTGGCCCCTGATATCTATGATCCAGACTTTTTCGGTTCCTGTGTCCCTTATGCCAGCGCCAATGCGCTGTTCATCCCTGAGACACTGAGGCAGCCTGTTGCGGCTTCCAATGTACTGGGTTTGCTTGGCATGCACAATACAATCGGCTATTCTCTGTTCGGTATTGAGGATCTGTGGAATGCGCGGCGATATGATTCTATGCGGTTTGAGGAAAAAGATGCCCTGCGGATTGACTGGGAATGGGATCACTGTGACGAAGGAACGATTACTTATATAGGAAAGGCATACCAGATCATAGCGGAAATATGGGATGTTTACCTGGAAAAACAACAGGAATGTATCGGATTTGCAAGGCGCAATGGATATGAGAGAGGAGCCGTTATTCCATTAAAGCGTTTCGATGTTCTTTTAAAGTATCCGGAGAAAGAAGAAACAAAAGCAGGAAGCGCAGGAATATTGATTCCGGAGGGAGAGGACGGCTTCTATCTGATCGGCTGTAATGCAGACATATCCGTATGTGCCAAGATAGGGGAAGAAGAAACGGCAGAATTGCTCGGGGTATGGGAAGGTGAATTTAAAGGAGGAAGATTTGTGGAAGGAAGAAAGCTGAATGGTGATGAACTGCATGCGCAGTGTCGGCTTGGAGATATTCCTTCTGTGATCAAGGTAGAAGTGGGGATGGTATAGATCAGAAAAGAAGGGGCATGCGAAAAACGGATTTCCGTTTTCCGCACGCCCCTTTGTTTTAGACTGTTCTTTTACAGCCTGTTTTGCTTAAAAGGATTTGTCCATTAAGACTGCCATTTCCAATCCCTGATTTCAGGCATATCGATACCATACTTGTGGATATACTGCTTATGCTCAACCAGCTTGTCGTTCATCTGCTGGATCAGGTAGGAACCGCGGTTTCCGAGCTGAGGCAGATAATAAAGCGCATTCTTCACCAGGCTGAAGCGGTCGATCTCGTTCTGCACGCGCATATCGAACGGCGTGGTGATCGTGCCTTCTTCTTTGTAGCCATATACATGAATATTGCGGTTATAACGCCGGTAGGTCAGCTCGTGGATCAGCGTATGATATCCATGGAAAGCGAAGATGATGGGCTTATCCTTGGTAAACAGCGCATTGTATTCCGGATCCGGCAGACCATGAGGATGCATGAAATTGGGCTGCAGCTTCATAAGGTCAACCACGTTGATTACGCGGATCTTAAGTTCAGGCAGAGCATCTCTCAGAATGGTCACAGCAGCCAGTGTCTCTAAGGTAGGCGTATCGCCGCAGCAAGCCATAACGATGTCAGGTTCTTCGCCTGCATCCGTGCTCGCCCACTCCCAGATGCCGATACCCTGGGTGCAGTGCTTCACAGCCTGTTCCATGGTCAGCCACTGCTGTCTGGGATGCTTGGAAGTTACCAGTACATTTACATAGTTCCTGCTTCTGATGCAGTGGTCAAAGCAGGACAGCAGGCAGTTGGTATCCGGCGGCAGATAGAGCCGAACCACGTCCGCTTTCTTGTTGGCGATGTGATCCAGGAAACCGGGATCCTGATGCGTAAATCCGTTGTGATCCTGCTGCCATACGTTGGAAGAAAGGATCAGGTTCAGGGATGCGATGGACTGCCTCCAAGGGAGCTGGTTGCAGACCTTGAGCCATTTCGCGTGCTGTGCGCACATGGAATCCACCACGCGGATGAACGCTTCATAGCTTGCAAAGAAACCATGGCGTCCGGTCAGCAGGTAGCCTTCCAGCCAGCCTTCGCACATATGCTCGCTGAGCATGGAATCCATTACGCGGCCATCCTGTGCCAGGAATTCATCCGTATCATAGATGCCGTTGTTCCAGTCACGGTTGGTCTCTTCAAATACCTTGCCGAGACGGTTGGACATGGTCTCGTCCGGCCCGAAAATGCGGAAGTTTTTCGCTTCACGGTTCAGCTTGAAGATATCCCTCACGAAACCGCCCAATTCCACCATATCCTGGGCTTCCACAGCGCCGGGAGCGGGAACGTCGATGGCATAATCACGGAAATCAGGCATGCGCAGGTCACGCAGCAGCTTTCCGCCGTTGGCATGCGGGTTGGAGCCGATTCTTCTGTCCCCAGTGGGAGCCAGGGCCTTCAGTTCGGGGATCAGCTTTCCGTTCTCGTCGAAGAGCTCTTCGGGATGATAGCTCATCAGCCAGTCCCTGAGCATGTCGAGATGTTCGGGCTTGTCCATCATGATCGGAACCTGATGGGCGCGGAAGGAACCTTCGATCTGGTTGCCGTCCACCATCTTGGGACCGGTCCAGCCCTTTGGCGTGCGCAGGATAATCATGGGCCACTTCGGACGGGTAGCATCATGATTCTCTCTCGCGTTCTTCTGGATAGCCTTGATATCGTCCATGGCTTTGTCCAGGGCTTCCGCCATCTTGCGGTGCATGTCCATGGGCTCTTCGCCCTCTACGAAATAAGGCTTCCAGCCGCAGCCGTCAAAGAAATGCTCCAGTTCTTCATGCGTATTGCGGGCAAAGATCGTGGGATTGCTGATCTTGTATCCGTTCAGATGAAGGATGGGAAGAACAGCGCCGTCTGTGACGGGATTCAGGAACTTATTGCACTGCCAGGAGGTGGCGAGAGGGCCGGTTTCCGCTTCGCCGTCGCCTACGATACAAGCGCATACAAGATCCGGGTTATCGAATACGGCACCGAATGAGTGTGCCAGAGAATATCCCAGCTCTCCGCCTTCATTGATGGAACCGGGCGTTTCAGGCGCTACATGGCTGGAAATTCCTCCAGGGAAAGAGAACTGCTTGCAGAGCTTCTGCAGGCCGTCCATATCCTCTCCGATGTTGGGATATACCTCGCTGTAAGTGCCCTCCAGATAGGTATTGGCCACAAAGAAATTGCCGCCGTGGCCAGGGCCGGAGATGAGGATCATATCCTGATCGTATTTCTTAATGACGCGGTTGAGATGAACATAGACAAAATTCTGTCCGGGAACGGTTCCCCAGTGGCCGACAATTTTCTTCTTGACATGATCCATGGTGAGGGGTTCCCGAAGAAGCGGGTTATCCAACAGATAGAGCTGCGCGGCGCCGAGATAGTTGGCAGCGCGCCAGTAAGCATCCATTTTCTTCAGATACTCTTCTGTCAGAGGCTGTTTTTCAACAACTTCCATGTCTTTTCCTCCTTAGAAATAAGATGGTGTGATTATAGGCAACATGCAGGCAGAGACAAAATAGCTTCTCCGGCCCGCTTGAAGTACTGCATTTCCGGCAAGAATGCTGCGTTTGGTTTGGAATACAACATGCCGGTTAACTTTATTTTAACGAATTTTTCCCTCTAGGGCAATGAAATTTTCCATTATAATGAAGAAACTGTTATTGTTTATCATTTTGCCGCCTGTGACCTTTATCTATCCGGCAATCTGCCTCAGCCTTTGAGATTCTTGCGTACAGAGAAATGAGATAAGAGCGAAAAATGTGAAAAAAGTGTGAAAATTTAGTGAAAATCACGAATAACAAAGGATTTTGGGGAAAACAAGGCATTTTCTTTCTCCGGCATGTATACGAAAGTGTATTTTATTATAGACAGTGAGCCGTTCATAAGATACAATCTATGTAAATACACATCTTATTATTCCATATCTGGTTATTCTGGTTACAGCATTTCTGTTTAACTTTGGTGATAAGATTTCCCCTCTTATTTACATTAAAGTGAACATGGATAAACCGCAGCCTGCCGTACAGATACAAGGATAAGTTTGCATTGTATGTGTACGACAGGTATTTCTTTCGAGGATTGGTTACAGGTCAGATGATTCTGAACGGATAAAAATATATAGGAGGAAGGAAATATATGCTGGTTTTTGAATTACCCCTGAAGATATGCATCTTGTCTCCTCTACCGTTTCTGCAGGCGGCGGAAAAAATAGGGCGCTTTATAGAAAGCGCGCTGTGGGAAGTCGGACTGTATCCGCCTGATGATGAGGCGTCCTATGCGGGCTGGCCCTATACGTTTGATCTCCCGTTTCCCATTGAATCAGGGCTCATCTACCAGACAGGAAAAATATATACGGTGCGGATCCGGACGATCCGTCAGGAACTGGCAGAATTTTTTGTCAGAAGGCTTCCGGTTCATCAAAGCGAAGAAATGCAGGGATTGAGCGGAGAACTGAAGATTATACCCCGTTTTGCGCTGGAAAAGGTATATACCCTGACCCCTGTTGTGATGAAAATGAAATGCGGATACTGGAGAAACCGGATGAAAGTTCCGGAATATGAAGAACGCCTGAAAAGGAACCTGATCAGGAAGTACCGTCTTTTTGGAGAAAGAACGCTGTCCGCCGATTTCCCCCTCTCCTGCGATCTTTCTTTTACGAACCGGAAGCCGGTGCGGGTGCCTTATCAGGATAAGGCCCTTTTGGGAGATAAGCTGAGCCTTACGGCATCTCAGAATGAAAGCGCGCAGGAACTGCTTTATATGGCGCTGGGAACGGGGATGGGGGAAAATAATACGGGCGGATGCGGCTTCCTGAGCTACCGTTTTCGGTGAAAGGCTGGGAATATCCATTCGTATAGGCTATAATGGTGCTGGAAGGCAAGATACGAAAGAATGGAAAAGAGATGCAGGCTGGAAAAAGGAACTGTTTATGCCGGCGGCCGGCCGTATCGCTTTTGCATTGCGTGTTTGGGGAGAAGAAGAAATGTTTTGGAAAAAGAAAAAGGAATCCGCTGTTTTGCTGAAGGCCTATGAGGGGATGAGCCCTGCAGTGAAAAGCAGTATCTGCACAGGGGAAAAGGTAGCGGGATTTGTGGATAAGTCGGGGCGGTTTGAGGATGTGATGTTGATAAGTAAGGAAGCGGATTTGGACAGCTTCTGTGAACTGTATGGGGTAAAGAAGGATGAGATCGTCAAAATCTGGTAAGGATAAGGAAGCCAGCGGGGAAGAAAGAGAGTGTGCCTGCGAGAGGCATAAAAAGAATCGCTTTTCGCAGACACAGGATATGACACAGGGCGCTCCTGCAAAGCTGATCCTGGGATTTGCGCTGCCGCTGATGCTGGGCAATGTGTTTCAGCAGCTGTATACCTTTGTGGACACGTTGGTGGCTGGCCAGGCGCTTGGCGTGGAAGCGCTGGCGGCATTGGGCGCTGTGGAATGGCTGACGTTTCTGATGTTCGGCTCCATACAGGGACTGACGCAGGGATTTTCCGTGGTGATTTCCCAACAGTTCGGCGCTGGTGAAGAGGGAAAGGTGAGGGAAGCGATTTTCCATGCGGCTGTGCTGTCCGCTGCGGCAGCCTGTCTGTTTACCGCGCTGGCGGAGGGACTGGCCCAGACTGCGCTTGGGCTGCTTGGCACGCCGGTGGAGATCAGGGGCCTTTCCATGACCTATCTGCGGATTTTGTTCGCCGGAATACCGGCTTCTTTTCTGTATAATGCCTCTGCGGCCGTGCTGCGCGCTGTGGGCAACAGCAAGACGCCTCTGCATGCGATGACCATTGCTTCTGTGGGCAACATCATTCTGGATCTGCTTTTTGTGTTCGGCTTCGGATGGGGGATAGGGGGCGCTGCGGCAGCCACCGTGATCGCCCAGCTGTTTGCAGGGCTTTTCTGTATCAGGAAGCTTTCGGAAAACCCTCTGCTGCGGCTTCGCAGACGGGAATGCAGGCTTGACGGACAGCAGCTGTGGAAGGAACTGCGGCTTGGCCTTCCCATGTGCTTTCAGAACGCCATTACGGCAGCAGGCGGATTGGTAGTACAGCCTGTATCATGTCTGCCGTGATGCTGCTGTTCGGAAGGCCGATATTGGGCTGCTTCCTGACCGGCGACGCAGCTTCCGTTGCGGCATCCATGGCTGTTGGTTATCGGTTTCTTAGCGTGTTGGCGGTCTTTTTCCCTCTTCTATATGTTCTGTACGTTACCCGTTCCTGCATTCAGGGTATGGGAGACGCAGTTTTTCCGATGCTCAGCAGCTTCGCCCAGTTGATTATGCGTGTGGGGTGCGCGCTGCTGCTGACGGCGCGCATCGGAGAAAGCGGCGTGTTCTATGGCGAGGTTCTGGCCTGGATGGGAGCGGATCTTCTTTTGTTCCTGAGGTATCTGTACCTGAAACATTCCCTTGGCAAATGACAGCGTGAGGGCTGAGTAGTAATTTTCGTGCAATATTTCCTGAAATATTGCTTGCAATCCCTGCATAAAAAAGGTATGCTTATGTTGAGCATATCAGTAATATGATTCAAGAAAATGTCAGCCCAGTACGGGCTGAGGAAGGGAGCAGGGCATGTTGGAGGAAGAGAAGATAAGCCTGGCATCGGAGAAGAAGGAGCTGCTGTCGGAGCGGATCCATGATGAGATTCTGGAGCTGATTATCAAGAATGCGGCAGATGAGGAAATGGTCCTGAACGAAAAGCGGCTGATGGAACTGTTCGGTGTGAGCAAGGCGCCTATCAGGGAGGCGCTGATCAAGTTGTGCAGCGAGGGGGTGCTGCGCAATATCCCGCGATATGGGTATGTGGTGGTCAGGCTTCGGGAAAAGGATGCCAGAGAAGTGATGCGGATGCGTCAGCTCCTGGAGCAGGAGGCGCTGCGGGAAGGGTTTGAGCAGGTGGTGCAATATCATCTTCCCGAGATCCAAAAGAAGCTGGAAGAGACAGAACGGCAGAAAGAAGAGCGGGAGAATGCAGGCGGAGAGCATATGGATGTGTGGCAGGTATGGGAGGATAATGAAGAATTCCACTTGTTGTTGGCCTCCTATGCCGGCAATCAGCTGATCCTCCGTTTCCTGAAAGAGTGTCTTGGGATTCAGAAAAGGGTCTATGCACAATTTTCGTGGAACCGCAGGAGAAGCCTGGATGACTCCATTGACAAGCAGCCGCATATGGGAATCTATAAAGCGCTGCAGGAAAGGGATCTGGATAAAGCGCTGAAGCTGCTGGGAGAGGATATTATGTCCACGATTTAAGAAAGGATCTTCAGTGGGCCCTGCGGATGGGCCGTATGATGCGGGGAAGGTATTGCGCCTTGCCATGCAGGGACGGTGAGGATAAGGAGGACGATGGCTATGGAAGCGGGCAGGAAACCTTTGTGCTATGTGGGGATCGCCATGCATCCGCAGGCGAGGAGAGAACTGGAAGAGGTGTTTGAAGTAACGCAGGACGAGGGGCGCATGGATGAAGCGGAAGCGGCGATCTGTTATGGCGTGCCGTCTTCCTGGACGGAAGGAAACGCGGCCTGCCTGAAAGCGATCGGCTGCCATTCCTGCGGGGAAGCGGAAGCGCGCTGGGCTAAGGAGAGAGGGATCCGGATGACGTTGGCTGACGGATTGTGGAGAACCGTGGCGGAGCACACATTGGCGCTGATGCTGGCAGCGGCGAGGAATCTGATTCCGGCAGACCGGAGAATACGGGAAGGAAAATGGACCGAGCATGTACGGATCAAGGAACAGTTCTCCGGAGTGGGGCTGGAGGGCAAAACCCTGGGCATCCTGGGAATGGGGCAAATAGGCACCCAGCTGGCGGAGCTGGTATCCGGTTTCCGGATGAACGTGCTCTACTACGACATCCGAAGGCTTCCGGAGCAAGAAGAGCAGAGGCTGAAGGCTTCGGCGGCAAGCCTGGATGAGGTTCTGGCCGCAGCGGATTTCCTGTGCGTGCTTCTTCCCCTGCAGGAGGATACGAGAGGAATGCTCGGAAAAGAAGCTTTTTTGCGGATGAAAAAGGGCTGTATCCTGGTGAATACGGCCAGGGCGGGAATCATAGAAGAAGAGGCGTTTCTCGAAGCGCTGTGCGAGGGAGATCTTGCGGGAGCAGCGCTGGACGTCTTTTGGGAAGAAGGATGTCCGCAGAGGAAGGAGCTTACTGCATGTGAAAACGTGGTGCTGTCTCCGCATCTGGGAGGCTCCACTTATGAATGTGATATGGAATTGGTAAACGGTGTGATTGGCGCGATAAGGGGATGACCCGTATCGCTGCAGGCCGCCGTATTTTGATGAAACGTGAAGGCGTAGAGAAGAAGCTGCTCTGCGCCTTTCTTTTTTGGACAAGACCGTTCAGGAGAGATGAATGGGCTTTTGGATCAAACATTTTTCAGATAGGAACTTGAGGAGGATTCCGGCGGCGAACATGCTATACTGATAGAGAAGAAGAGAAACATGGACGGATGGTTTGTCTGTAAAGGGTGTCGGGGGATGGCAATCATGAAAAAAATGCATGTGCTGGATGCGGTGAAAATTATATTTCGGGTGGACTTGGTGGCAGCGGGACTGCTTTTCGCTCTGCGGCTGCTGCAGGCGTTGGTTCCCAGTCTGCAGACGCTGATTGTCGCAGATTTTATAGACCAGGTGATCTTGTCCGCAAACAGGAATGCATGGGATGGAAGCCTCATGCTTCTGATTTCCCTGCTGGTGGCATTGATAGCCTACAGATGGATATCCAAAAGTTTGACGGAACTTTTGGAACAGCATATGGAAATGCGGCTGAGAGCTGGGTTCAAGCCGCGGTTGCTGGAAAAAATCAGCCGTTTGAAATATGAGTACATGGAAAATGAGAAAATACGGGATAAAATTTCAAGAGTTGCTTTGAACGCGGAAGGAAGGGTGCGGGAGGCCTATGGAGTCCTGTTGCTGCTGTTGGAGTTGGGCTTAAAGGTGGCAGGAATTCTGGCGATCCTGTTTCTGCAGATTTGGTGGCTTGCCTTTGTGCTTCTGGCCGTTTCAATTCCTTGTTTTTATACGGCTATGAAAAGCGGGAAGGAAAACTATGAGGTTCAGGCGGATGTTACGAAGGTGAAGCGGCTTAATGAATATTATAACGAAATGCTCAAGAGACGGGAATATGCAGAGGAACGGACACTTTTTGGATATGGGCAGGAATATGAGGAAAGGTTTCTGTCTCAGTACGAAAAGGCGAGAAGATATACGACCCGGGCAAGGATGAAGTGGTTTGTCAGAATGAAGGCAGGAAGCATGGCGGTGATTGCCATATCTGCCATTTTTCTGGCAGTCACGATGCCGTTGGTCCTGAACGGCAGGTTGCGTTTGGGTATGTTCATGGCGCTGACCGGAGCGGTGTTTGGCATTGTGCAAAACATGTCCTGGGATCTGACGTACAGTTTTGACCGGGCGGCCTGGTACAACGAATATTTCCAGGAACTGGAGGAGATATTTGGGTTGGAAGAAGAGCGTGGAGGAATGGAAGGCGAAAGGGGTATAGAGGGCGGAAAGAAAATCGGGACATTTCAGAGTTTGGAATTCCGGGAAGTGTCCTTCCGATATCCGGGAACGGAGCGTTATATTCTGAAAAACCTTTCCTTCCGAATTGAGGCCGGAAAAAAATATGCTTTTGTTGGAGCCAACGGTGCCGGAAAGACCACGATGATTAAACTACTCAACGGCCTGTACCAGGGATATGAGGGTAAAATATTGGTGAACGGTGAGGATATTCGCCGGTTTGACAGGGATTTTCTCTCCAATGTCTTTCAGGATTTTGCAAGGTATCCGGTCAGTATTCGGGAAAATATGGTCATGGGCAGAAAGGAACGGGTTTCTGATGCAGAACTTGAAGAAATCATTGAGAAAGTCGGACTGGGCAGCACGATAGCAAAACAGAGAGAAGGTGTGGATACGGTTCTTGGGAAAGTGAAAGAAGACAGCCAGGATCTGTCCGGAGGGGAATGGCAGAAAATCGCGCTGGCAAGATGCGCCCTTTCCAAGGCGCCTGTTCGGATACTGGACGAGCCGACGTCGGCTATGGATCCCATTTATGAGAATGAACTTTACCTGAGATTTCAACAACTCAGCCAGGGGAAGACGGTGCTTTTGATCAGTCATCGGCTGGCGTCCGTTAAGG
>USKC01000060.1 GCA_900555195.1 uncultured Lachnospiraceae bacterium | reverse complement strand
ACGCGCGACCTTGCCAAGGTCGAGACCGCGGGTTCGAGTCCCGTCTATCGCTCTCCAAAAACCAGTATAAACAGCGGCTTCCGGGACATTCCGGGGCCGTTGTTTTTTGCCCCTAAAAAATTTAGACAGAAAAATTAGACAGAAATATCACTCTGCTTTCGCTCGGAAAATTTTTGCGGAGTAATCATCAGTCACATCTTTGCGATCCCGCTGCAACACATGAGCGTATCGCGTCATAAGAGTTTTAGGGCTGTTTCCCATGACGCTCGCCACCGCATTAATGGGCTTTTGGAGATCCAGCAGATTGATCGTAGCAAATGAGTGCCGCAGGTCATACACGGCTATGTTAGGGAGCGGAACGGCGGCCTCCCTGTTGTATTTCGCTAAGAGCTTCTTGAATGCTTTACCGTACACGTCCGGATTGATCGGCTGGCCGTTGACGGAAACGAACAGGAAATCGTTGTCTGCGAAATCAGGATCGAGCTGCCGGAAGGCTTCCTTCCATTCCAGGTGTTGGATGATCGCCGCAGTGATCGGCGGGTACAGACTGATCGGGCGGTGTGACTGCGGATTTTTCATCTCTGTGAGGACGTTATATTTATTATAACCTCTATGCATCGTAAGCAGGCCATCTGCCGGGAGAAAGTCGGCCTCGGCAAGTCCGCATACCTCTCCGGGCCGGATTCCAAGGCTCGAGACGCACAGCATCGGATAGATGTGGGATCTGCGGACGATATCGGATAGAAGGAAATCTGCCTGCTGCTGATCTGTCCATATCTGTTTGTCCGGCGGAATCACCTTCAGTCGCTGGATACCATCCATCGGGCTTTTATCGATAATCTTAAGGACATGGACGCAAAAATTAAAAATATTGCACATGAGGTTGATAACCTTGTTGACTGTCTCCGGAGAGTAGCCCTTGCCCTCTGGCTTGGAGGCGCTCAGGTAGTTTACAAATTTTTGGATGTGCAGCGTCTTGATTGTCTGGACGCGGCGATCGTCAAATATTTCGCGGATATAGTGTTCGTAATTATACATGTATATCCTGTAGGTTGAATCAGCATACATATTCTTTGCGGGCACAAGCCAAAGCTTATAGGCCTGCCCGAATTTCAATCCCTTGTCAGCCTCGGCTTTTTCTTTTTCAAAGGTTTCCCCTTGTTCGATCTGTTTTAATATGTCCGCTTCATCCCTTACCGCCTGAGCGCGTTTGAGCCGCAAAGGGCCGCGTATATTTTGTTTGGTATGTGGATTGTACACCCACGCATAAAACTTTGTTATTTGGCGGTTCTGGCGCTTGTAGAAGCGGGTGTGCTCTTGGATTGACATGTTCCGTACCTCCTTAAAAATGAGTATAAAAATAACACCTGTACAGGTGCCGGAGGTTTGTGGTAGAATATCCATTGTGTAGAGGATATTTGCCACGGCCTCCGGGCCTGTGCAGTATTTTCTGGGATTCCGCTCCGGTGCTGGTAACACTGGGGCGGTTTTTCTTTTTGACAAATCAGAAGCATTGACATATAATATACTTAACAAGACAGCCGGAAGGTGAATGCACCTCACCCGTCCCGGCGAAGCTTATCTAAAAAATGGCCGTCAGCTTACCAGGGCAGGACGGCTATTTTTTATGAGTATAAGTCAGTATTGCGATGATCAAAAGGGCCACAGAAATAATTAACTGTAATTCCTCATATGTACTCATAAATACCACCCCTTTCCGCAAGACTCGGAACGGGATAGAGCACGTCCCCCGGCTGCCTAGGTAAGTATATTATATTGTCAAGGTTTCTATTCCACTTCAGCGCTCTGGCACTGGGCGGCTTTAATTTCCTGCAAGCTTATGTACCAACCTTTCGATGATGTCAGAGTTATAAACAGAGAGCATGTATGATTTATTTCCTTGCTGAAAAGTAATCATATCAAAAGTTGAATATAAGCCAGTTATTTTAGAAAACGGAATTTCAAATCCTTTTTCCGGATTCAGAAATACTATTCTGCGTGAAGTAACTACAAGAGTTCCATTATATGCTGTAGTTACATCTCCATAAATTTTTTTGCTCGCAGAAGAGCCAGAATGGACGTAGACGCCTTTTGCAACTCTGACGGATACTCCGCCATTACCTCCAGATGTACCAAGCACCTTATTCTTTGTTATAATCAAGCTTCCTGGAAGTTCACAAAAAGCGCGCTCTCCTTTTTGCAGTATAACAGAATGAGATTCAACTGGCGGAAGTGTTCCATCATCAATCAATTTGATAATTCTGTTGCGTTGAGAGGCAATTTCTTCTGAAAAATATTTGTCCTCATTTTTCTTTTTTCTTTTTTCTACGATAATTAAAAATATAATAACTGCTGTCCCTACAAAAGAGATCATTGCAAAGATTTTATCTGCAGTATCGTACTGAGAAAAACGCGGAATAAATCCAACATCTAAAAACAAAAGAACGAAAAGAACAATAAGTTTCGGGTTCATATCAATCTCCTTTTAATAGCATTTTGAACACGGAGTTTTTCCAGTCATCTGCGCACTTCTCAGAGTAACTTGTGTTGCGCCTTTCATGCCACTGCACGATGGATTTGAATGATATTTATTTCCGCTATAAGACACCCAAACCATTGGTCCTTCATTTTCTGATGTTGTCTCCGGCTGTGATTGGCTAAGATAATCGGCTGATACATATGCATTTTCCTCTAATGTTTTGATTTCCGCCCATCCTTCTTCAATGGCGACGACTTCAACTTCGTCTCCAAAGGAAATAGTATCTATTATTTCATAATCAGTGCTCGGCCCGCTTCTGACGTTTAGCTCAGCTGTACTATAATATATCTGCATTTCAGGAATGCCTTCTTCTTGAAATTCCGTTTCTTCTATTACTGCAGTTTGCTCTTCAGAAACGGGTACTGGCTGAGCGGTTATGAAAGATGTCATGGCCGCAACGATCAATACAAACACCATAGGTATGATGTAACCATTCTTTTTGTGATTCTTCCGATCATTGGAAGGAATGCCAGGAAAATAACGGCATAAATCATTAAGCGTATTCACCTGCGGCAAATTACCGACTTTAATTCTGTTCTTTTCAGCTTTCATTGCCTACGCTCCTATTCTATTCACCATAAGTGATTATCACTTCAAACGTAATTCAAGAAGTTCCATTGGATATCCCGTACAAACACAAAATTGATCTTTGGTAAAACCAGCGTATTCATGAAGCATTTCATCCGAGATCAGCAAATGTGCTGCAAAAATATTCGCTTCACGTTCAATTCCGCTTGTCAATAATAAAGTTTTGCTTCTCAGAAAGGCACAGTTTTCCTTGCGATGGAATATTGCATGTCCTAATTCATGGGCAACCACTATGCGGAAAAGGGGACTTTCTATAGGAATATTTTCATTTATAAAAATCCATCTCTTCCGTTTAAGCAGTTTATAATTCCCTGCGATATTTCCCAATGGCACGATAGCAATCCCTATGCCAAGCGAACGGGCTATTTCTAAAGGATCTCGCGTACCGGTAATGCGTATATAGTAATTTAATATCCGGTGCATCCTACGTTCAAAAGTTTCCAAGATAACCCCACCTACTTTTTGTTTTTATGAGGATTGTATTTCACCTTATTTTCTTTTTTGGTTTCTCTCAAGGCATACTCGATGGCGTTCTGTAACAGATTAATAGAGGCATCGTCAATTTCGACGCCGTTATAATACAGGGGCCCATCGTCATCTTTTCTTATTTCGCCCATGATCCGATCAAGGTCTTTGGCGATGTCTCGCTCATCGCGTGCAGTTAGTTCTTGCTTAATCTCTGATTTCGCTGAATCGTCTTTTCCCGTCATGATATAGTCGATCGTAACTCCAAAATAATCAGCTATTTTTTGAAGGGTCTTTGTTGTAGGTGTACTTCTTCCGGATTTCCAATTACTTAATGCAGTTTGCGTCACTCCTGCTTCCTTTGCTACTTTGTACGAGGTAACGCCGTATTTTTGTAGAAGTTGTTCAAATACTTCATACATTAGTTATGCTCCTTTCACAAACGCAGCATACTTTCGCAAAAGTTAGCAAAATGTCTTGACTGCTAACGAAAAGTGTAGTATTGTTTAATTACGCAAACGAAAGCAAGCGCATCAAAATACTTGCGAATGTGATATGCTTACATTTAAAATGTAGTAGTTTTGTAATTGAAAGTATATCACAGCGCGAAAGTATTTTCAATAGGACGAAAGCAGAAAGGTGGTGAAAATTTGTACGAAAAATATCAGGCTTTATTAGCTGAAAAAAACAAAACCAGCTACCAGGTATCCAAAGAAACAGGAATTAGCCAAACTGCATTTTCAAACTGGAAGTCTGGAAGGAGTGAACCTAGCCTCGAAAGTCTAAGTAAACTGTCAAAATATTTTGGTGTTCCGATTGAATACTTTCTTGAACAGGATACATCATCGACTGTCCAATAAACAGGACAGTGAGGGAGCGAAAAGTGTGAAGGAGGTGATGAGAGGTGGGCGTTGATTATCACCAGAAGTACATCTTTTTCAAAGATGGAGAAAAGCACTATTGTGTGATGTTTAAAAGCAGTTTCCTTAGAGGTGTTCACAGCGTCAGGATAAGAGATTGGAACACCGGAAAAGAGGTTGGGATGGTAGAAGAAAGCTACCCGAACCTGATTGAAAGAGTCAAGGTACGGATAGCGCATTTGAAAGCCAGGCCTAAATGGTTTCAGCGATAATAAAACCAATGGATTCAGCTTTTACAGAGATATAGCCATTTGATTTAAGGGAATCGATTGCTTTTATCTCAGCAGATTTGATAGCCATATCCGAAGAATACCTGTATTGCCCTTTTTCGGCTATGGAATCATAAATTTTTTGTTCTACTTCAGTAAAAACCATGTACCTCCCTTCTCAGGGAGATTATAGCACGGGAAAGGAAGGAAGAAAATGTATCTGGAAGAAAGGATGGATGAGCTGGAAGCCAAGGTTGACCATCTCATAGAACTGCTGGAAAAGCAGCAGAAATATGAGGAATGGGCCACGCCGGAGCAGGCGGCCGGAACCCTGAAGGTCAGCACGGATACGATCTACAGGAAGATTAAAATCGGTCAGATTATCGCTGACCGGTCGACAGGGCGGCTCCGGGTGCCAATGTCGCAGTTTTCCGCAGCCCCGGAGCCAGAAAAGAGGGAGCATAAGACCAGGCTGCAACAGCTGATTTTTGGTGATGATTGAGAGGAGTGCAAAGGATGGAAAAGTGCACAATGGAGCGGCTAATTTATAATCTCAGTGATAACGATGACGATGCGGGAAGGATTGCGCTTGCAGCGATCATCAAGAAAGAATACCACAACCTGAAGATCACCCCAGACAAAAGCTATAACTTTTTGGATGGCTGTCTCTGGGCATTGTGGTTGACCGGAGAGATTACAGAGAGCGAGCACGACCAAGCGTGGAGCGACATTGCATCACGGGCGTACGGGATTGCGGAGGAACCGGCGTAAGGCCGGGAAAGGAGGACAAGCATAATGCAGGAAATAACAGTAGCTGAAGTGCTGGCTGCCTGGGAGCAGGCCGGACAGACGGTGGAGGTCAATGACGGTAAGTGCCATTGGACAGAGTAAGACCCCGCCGCTTGGTAGAGCGGCGAGGCCAAAAGAAATAGTTGATATATGCATTATAGAATGAGAAAGGAAGAAAAGAAATGGTCGAGGTGAAAATTTTTGAGGACGGGAAAGAAATTGTTCAGCAAAGCGGAAAAGCGGTTATGGCATTTGTCAAAGTGGATGAGGATGATAAGCGTTCGACCGTTAGAACATCGTTAATCGGGGATAGCAACATTATAAGCATGGCAGAAGATGTCGTCCTGGGGCTTGCCTTTTGCATGGCAGATAATTGCAAAGAAGACGGTATAAGCCGTAGTGGAGCCTCTTTAGTACTTGCAGAATTGGCAAGGCTTACAAAGCTTCATAGCGCTGATTGCATCCGGGAAGTGTACGGGAGGTAAAACGGATGGATGAGAAGATGATATATGTCCCTTACGGGGATTTTGTGGACGGCATAAATGCTATGGGGGATCTGGCAAATATCCGGGCAATGATCACGAACGGGAAGGAATACTGCTCCAGCGCTATTATGGCAGTGCTGGGGCTCCCAGTCAAGAAGGAAGGGCCGTTCAATGAAGAACATACGAAAGGAGAGAAATAACCATGGAAAATATACAGGCAGTCATCACACAGCAGGCGGCGACGATCGAATGCAACTTTAAAGAGGTCGAACAGGCGATCAACGCCCGTCTGTCGGAGTACGAAGGTGCTGTTTTCACAGAGGACAGCAAGGTCATGGCAAAGAAGGAGGTGGCTTCCCTACGGGCAGAAAAGAAAAACCTGATGGACAACCTCCGGGAAGCCAAACGGACGTATATGGCGCCATGGGATGCTTTTGAGCCACGGGCGAAAGCTCTGATCGCGCTATATGATAAGCCTATCGAGCTGATTGACGGCCAGGTGAAGGCATTTGAAGAAAAACGGATTGCCGAGAAGCGAGAGCTGATTCGGCGGGTATACGAAGAACTGGCTGGGGATGTGGCCGACATTATCCCCCTGAAAAAGATCTACAGTCCCAAATGGGAGAACGCCGGAACCCGGGAGAAAGCAATCCGGGAAGAGATCGGGAATGCGGCGGCGAATGCCCGTCAGGCAGTGGAAACGATCCGCGAGATGCATTCCGAAGCGGGGGAAGAGGCACTGCAGGTCTACAGAGATACGCTGAATCTTTCCGATGCGGTCGCGCATATCAACAGCTATGAGCGTCAGAAACAGGAGATTCTTGCCAGGGAGGCCGAGAGAAGGCACCGGGAAGAGCTGGAACGGATCCGCCGGGAGGAACGGGAACGCGTAGAAGCGGAGAGGCGCGCCAAGGAAGAGAGGGAGGCTGCCCTGCGCCGGGCGGAGGAAGAAAAGGCGGCTGCCCTCCGGAAGGCGGAAGAAGAGAAGGCAGCAGCACTCCGGCAGGCGGAGATGGAGAAGGCCGCTGCCGTGGAGCAGGCGCGGGAAGAAGCTGCTCAGGAGGTCGTGGACAGTCTTTCTCCGGAGCTGGACGGCGATACGGTTACCTACGAATACAGGATGGAGCTGACGGAGGACGCAAAGGTAAAGCTGGAAATGTACCTGGACAGCGTTGGCATTGATTACGAAGTGGAGGAGCTGACGGCATGGTAAACAACAGTGAGGGACCGGCGAATGCCAGGATCTATGAAGCGATCTGCGGAGTGATGGAAGATATCGGCGCCGTTGGCAAGAATGACGTGAATAAGCAGCAGGGCTTTAAATACCGCAGCATTGACGCGGTTATGAACGCCCTAAGCCCGGCCATGATCAAACATAAAGTGTTCTGCGTACCGGAACTGCTGGAACAGAGCCGAGAGGAACGGCAGAGCACGAAGGGAACTCAGCTGATTTATTCGATCTGCCGGATGAGATACCGCTTTTACACTACGGACGGATCCTATGTGGATGCCGTTACGGTTGGGGAAGGGATGGACAGCGGGGACAAGGCAACGAATAAGGCCATGGCGATCGCCTTTAAATACGCATGTTTTCAGACTTTCTGTATCCCGACGGAAGAACTGATGGACGATCCTGACAGAGATTCTCCGGAGGCGGGAAATAGGAAACGTGCCTCTGGCAAGGCGCAGCAGGGAGCGGGCGCTAGGAAGAAGCCGGAGGACGGCCAGGCGCAGGCAGTGGGAATGCAGCAGGAAGAAAAGAGGCCGGACAATGTAGGCGGGGAGCCTGTCAGGGTGAATGCCGCTATGATGCAGACGATCCAAAAGGAACTGAATCGTACTGGGAAAGAGGAAAGAACGATTCTCGCAGCATATAAACTGAAGCATATCGAAGAAATGACCGTGGAGCAGTACAAGAACTGCATGAAGCGGTTTGAAATGACCCCGGATAAGGCGGAGAAAGGGCAGGCAGAATGAACAGTGTACAGCTTGTAGGAAGGTTCACAAAGGATCCAGATATCCGCTATACCAACGGCGGGACCAGCATCGCCAGGTTCAACCTGGCGGTGGCCCGTATCTATAAGCAGGAAAACGGCCCGGATGCAGACTTTATTTCTTGTGTGGCGTTCGGGAAAACAGCGGAATTTGTCGAAAAATATTTTCATAAGGGGCAACGGATCGGAGTGACTGGAAGGATCCAAACGGGAAATTATACGAAAGAGGACGGGACAAAAGTTTATACCACGGACGTGATCGCGGAGCATGTGGAATTCGTGGAGGGCCGGCCTGATTCCGGAGGCAGCGTATCTTCTGGGAATGCGGAAGGAGCCCGTGGGACAGTGGATAATGACGGGTTTATGAATATCCCTGATGGCATCGATGAGGAACTTCCGTTTTAAGGAGGCGTGGCCATGGTGATACAGATTGACAGCCGGGAGAAGGATCGGGCGATCCGAAAGATCGTTGAGGAATTCGACCGGCAGGGAGTAAAGCACCCCGTTTCCAAACTGATGGTCGGGGACTATATGAATTATGACAACCCGAGGCTGATCGTGGACCGGAAACAGAATCTGTCTGAGGTCTGCAGCAACGTCTGCCAGGGACATGATCGCTTCCGCCGGGAAATCCTGCGGGCCAGGGAGAATGAGATCCAGCTGGTGATCCTGGTGGAGCATGGCGGAGGGATCCGCTGTCTGGAAGATGTGATCTGGTGGCGGAACCCGCGGGGAGGAAAATCCCTGCAGGGAGAGGTCTTGTACAAGATTATGCGGACTCAGGAGAGAAAGTACGGGATTCGGTATCTGTTTTGCGATAAGCGCCAGACCGGGCGGAGGATCATTGAAATCCTGTCTGGAGGCGCAGTATGACGTTGGAAGAAATCAAGGAAAACACCACCATGCGGGAAATCCTGGCACGCTACAGCCTGCCGCAGCCCAATCGGAGAGGATTTATCCTCTGTCCGTTTCACGCGGACAAGTCGCCATCCATGCGGATTTATGAGAGGGACTACTACTGTTTCGGGTGTGGAGAGGGCGGCGATGTGTTTGATTTCGTGCAGCGGATGGAAAACCTGTCCTTCCGGGAAGCCTTTGAGGAACTGGGCGGAACATATCCGAAAAAAGGAGAAGAACCGTTCTTCCGGAGGCGCCGGCTGGCATACCAGCGGCAGAAGGGCCGGGAGGCGGCCCGGCATCGGGAAGCCCGGGAGCGGCAGGAGAAGCAGGAACTGATCCGGCAGAGCAATGGCCTGTACTGGTGCGTGAAACTGTACCAGCCACTGTCGGACGCGTGGTGTGATGCGTACAACGCCTGGCAGAAGGTGATTTACAGGCTGGAATATTTGAACGAAAAGAGGTGAGGCCAGGTGAAAAACATAGCGTCCATGACGGCGGAAGATGTCTATTCGGACGAAACGCTGGATGAGGTGTTTTCTGACGAGGACGAAATCCATAAAGCCAAGGTACTGCTAACCCTGGAAGACCGGGCGGCTCAACTGGGGGTAAAAACGAAGTTTGCGAAAATGGTATCTGCCTACAAAAAAGTGGAGCGGCAGCTGCAGCAAGCGGCAAAAAAGAAGCCGCTGCAGTCCCTGGATAACTGGACAAATTTTGAGGGGCCTTATGACCGGATGTATTGCGGCTCCTGGATCGCCCGGGAAGATGGCATATGGGTGCAAGACACTGGCAGGCCGGATGTGGTAGCGTGCTATCACCCCATTCTACCGATAGAGCGCCTTAAAAATCTGGAAACAGGAGAAGAGCAGCTAAAGCTGGCCTATAAACGAAACGGGAAATGGGAAGAAATCATCGTCCCTAAAACGCTCGTGACCTCCGCCAACAAAATCGTGGCGCTGTCCGGGCGAGGGATTGCAGTGACCAGTGAGAATGCGAAGCTGTTGGTGCGCTACCTGTCGGATGTGGAAAACCTGAATGAGAAATATATCAGCGTGCAGTATTCTAGCTCAAAGCTGGGATGGATCCGGGGAGGCTTCCTCCCCTATGATACGGAAATCGTTTTTGACGGAGACAGCCGTTTTAAGCAGGCGTTTGAAAGCATTCAGGAGCACGGCTGCCGGGAGCGGTGGTATGACCATGTGAAGGAGCTGCGTGCCACCGGGAGGATTGAACTGAAATTTATGCTGGCAGCATCCTTTGCCAGCGTCTTGCTCTCCATTTTGGGAGGCCTGCCGTTTTTTGTAGACCTGTGGGGCGAGACAGAAGGCGGAAAGACTGTGAGCCTGATGCTGGCCTGCTCCGTGTGGGCGAATCCAGACGAGAGCAATTACATCGGTGATTTTAAATCTACAGACGTCGCGCTGGAAGCCCGCGCGGACTTCCTGAACAATCTTCCGATGATGCTGGATGATACCAGCAAGACGTCGGATCGCATCCGGGATAATTTTGAGGGCATCGTATATGACCTGTGCTCCGGAAAGGGGAAGAGCCGGTCTGACAAAGAACTGGGGATCCGCAGGGAGAACCGCTGGCGGAACGTGATCCTGACGAATGGGGAACGGCCGCTGTCCTCCTATGTGAACCAGGGAGGAGCCATGAACCGGATCCTGGAACTGGAATGCGGAGAAAAGGTGTATCAGAATCCCCAGCTGACAGCAGATATCCTGAAAAAGCATTACGGTTTTGCAGGAAAAGAATTCGTTGAGGTTGTAAAGGAATTGGGGCCGGACGCCATCCGGGAGATACAGGCGGAATTCCAGGCGCAGCTGCGGGATGATGAAAAGATGGAGAAGCAGAGTATTTCCCTGTCCATTGTCCTGACAGCCGACCGGATTGCCACGGACTACTTGTTCCAGGATGGGCAGTGCATCCCTCTGGAGGAAGCGAAGCGCGTCCTGATCAGCCGGGAGGAACTGAGCGAAAATGAAAGGGCTTATGAGTATATCCTGAGCGAAGTTGAGATCAACATCAATAAATTTAAACCGGATTCCTTTACCGGGGACTATAAAGGTGAGGTCTGGGGCTGTATCGAGAACGGGTATGTGATTATTCAGCCAAATGCGTTTTCCCGCATTTGCGAAAAAGGTAACTTTTCAAAAAAATCCTTCCTGAGCTGGGCATCAAAGAATAATCTGATAGCCATGCAAGGCGACAGCAAGACGAAAAACAAAAAGTTTTTTGGCAAAGCTATCCGCTGCATCTGGGTAAAAATGCCGGACGATGATGGATTTGAAGAGATTGCAGAAGATGAAAGGCTGCCATTTTAACCAACATGGTTGCATCAATGGTAACAGATATGTAACCGTGCAAACCCACATAATTACTGGGGAAATTGGCATCGGTTACAAAGTTACAAGGTTACAGCTGAAAATCATGCTATATAGAGAAAAAAAATGAAATCACAGATTTTCAGAATTTTATTTTTCCCTTTATAAGGAATCCAGAAAAAATTGTAACCTTGTAACCGCCGCATAAATACGAGGTTTTTTGTGTAACCGGAGATGTAACTGTGATGTAACTCATTGACAAATTGTAACTATGGAGTGCGTATGGACGACCGGACAGTAATTTATAACCTCCAGCGTGATATGTGGAGGCTGACTGAAAAGTATGGATATGAAAAGCTGACAGATGAGCAGTGGGAGAAGTTCGTGGAAGACGGGTATGCGCTGCAGGCGAAGTACCGGAAGGTGAACCGGAATGCCGAGCTGCTGATGCGGGACATGTTCCGGGCAGTACAGGAATACTACATCAGGAAGAAAGAAGGCAGAACGAATGAGGAATGAAAAGAAAGAGAAAAAATCCGATATCCCACGGTACTGTGTGGAGTGTGGGAAGGAGATCATGTTAGGAGAGGCATATATATGGACACAAACGAAGCGGGGAAGTGAAATATACGCCCATCAGAAATGCTTAAGGAGGAAAAATCATGAAAGTAAGAGTGTCGATACTGGGAGCAAGCGCAGTAAGGGATTATGACGATGAAACGGCAATGTGGCTGTTCCGGGAGTTGTCCAGCAGAGTGTTGGGCCTGGATGAATCGATCGAAAAACCTGTTATGTCGGAGCCAGGAAAGGGTGCGGAAAACGTTCAGAAACTGGCCAAGATGGCGCCCCCCCCAAAGCTTGAAGGTTACAAGGGATTTCTTTACCTGAAATGCCCGGAATGTGGGGTAGAAAGAGGGCTCAACATCAAAACCCCCATCACGGAATTTACCTGCAGGGAATGCGGCGCTACGTTTGCGGTGGAAGATCTGGTGCCGTTGTATGTGAACTGTGAGTGCGGATCCTCATTCCGATACAGGACAAATAAACGGGAGGATATGTTCGATATGATCTGTCTAAACTGCGATCAGCCCGTAGCGGTATCCTGGAACACAAAGAAGGGGATCTACGAAACCATTCGATGAGGAGGAAAAATCATGAATAAAAAAGAGGTCGCTGAAATCAAAAAGCAGTTTTGCGCAGAGCGCTGCACAATCGACCGGATCTGCAGCTGTTATGTGGACGGTGAGAAGAACATCCGGGCAACGATGAAAGAAGCCTTTCTTTCCCTGCCGGAAGAAGAGATATTTAAGTATTTCAACATTTTCAAAAAGGCACTTTCTGGCCATCTGGGAAAGAATTTGTTGAATCTGGAATTCCCTCGGGAAGAAGAAGCAGCGGGCGGCAAAATGGACTTTCTGTTGAGGCTCCGGGATAGCCAGCTCAGTAATGATTATCTGGTAAATGAATTCTACCAGAAGGTGATCGAAAGCTATTTTTGCCCTGGGAATTATTACATCATCCTGATTCACGGTACTTATGATATCCCCGGGAAGTCCTCTGACGGAAGGGAAATGTTCGATGCCTCTGAGGAGGTATATGAATACATACTGGGA
>USKC01000059.1 GCA_900555195.1 uncultured Lachnospiraceae bacterium | reverse complement strand
GCGGCTAAACTCCGCCCCTATGGGGCGTCAGACAACGCCGCCAGAGCGTGCGGGTGAACTTCCCACATGCAAGACTAAGAAACAACCTATTTTCGAGGTGGCCAGGACGAACGGACAACCGTGCCCGAAAGGATCCCCGGGGCAGGGCGTTGTCTGAGGGCCAGGCTCAGGAACCGCGCGGCGTACAGGCTCACCGGACGGCTGAAAGGGCATATGCGAAGGGCTTGGCAGTAACACTTTATGTATCCGTTTCAAACCTTCCGGTATACAAATACTTTTTCATTTGCTATAATAAAAAAGGACTTTTCCTGCAGGATTCCATGCCCCAAAAAGGCTGTGGGCGGATTGGCCGCAGGATGGGTATGTAGACAGAAAAAGCCGGAAGGCATGCCTTCCGGTTCATAATTTTAACGAAAAAGATTGATAAAGCGAGGATATCCATATGAGCATGAAAAATGGGAAAAAAAGAGCCGTCGTCTCCCTTGGCCATCAGGCCCTCGGATATACGACCACAGAACAGTGGGATGCCGTAAAATTCACTGCCACAGCGCTGGCTGATCTGGTGGAAGCGGGCTATCAGCTCGTCATCACCCACAGCAACGGCCCCCAGGTCAGCATGATCCACAAGGCCATGACCGAGCTGCGCCGGGTTTATATTGATTATACGCCTGCCCCTATGTGTGTCTGCAGCGCCATGAGCCAGGGTTATGTGGGATATGATATTCAGAATTCCCTGCGCGCGGAACTGTTAAGCCGCGGCATTTCCAAGCCGGTCAGCACTATTCTGACCCAGGTTACGGTGGATCCGTATGATGAGGCTTTCTATGAGCCCACCAAAATCATCGGACGCTATATGTCCAGAGAAGACGCGGAAACGGAACAGAAGAAAGGCAATTATGTGGTGGAAGAGCCCGGCAAAGGGTTCCGCCGTATTGTGGCCGCTCCCAAGCCCATTGACATTCTGGAGATCGATGCCATTCGCACCCTTGCCGATGCGGATCAGGTGGTCATCGCCTGCGGAGGAGGCGGCATTCCCGTCATCATGCAGGAACATGCGCTCAAAGGTGCTTCCGCTGTCATTGAAAAGGACTGCATCGCCGGAAAGCTGGCCATTGACCTGAATGCCGACCAGCTCATCATCCTGACCAGTGTCAAACAGGTATACAAAGATTATCAGCAGGAGAGCGAATCGCCCATCCGTTCCATGACCGCAGCAGAAGCCAAAGCGTATATGGCGGACGGGCAGTTTGAAGAGGGAACCATGCTGCCGAAGATTGAAGCCGCCATCAGCTTCCTGGAAGCTGTTCCCACGGGAAGCGTCCTGATCACTTCCCTGGACTGTGTAGCGGATGCCATAAAAGGAAAAGCGGGTACGGTGATCACCGCCTGACCCTCTCCGGCGCCATTGTCCTGCCGTCAAAACGCCCTCCCGGCGCATCGTCTCGTCTGATGCCGGGAGGGCGTTTTCTATTCAGTATCTCTTTCCCTTCAGTATCCCTTTAACGCCAGGAAAAGGGCTCCGATCAGGATGCAGAAGTCCGAAAGATTGAACACGATCCTGCGCAGAGGCGCCCATTTCACGTTCAGGCTGAAATAGTCCACCACATATTTCCGTTTCAGCCTGTCGTAGGTATTGCTGTAGGCTCCTCCAAGAAGCAGGGCCAGCGCGGTCTTCAATCCGCTGCGGCCGTGCCGGGTCAGGGTGAAGAGGAATACAACCGAAAGGGCGGCTGTAAGGACGAGGGAAAGGGCAGCCACAGCCCCTTTCCTCTTCTCGCCCAGGTTCATGCATGCCCCTTCGTTATGATACTTTCTCACCAGGATGCGTCCGCCCAGGATCTCTTCCGTCTTTCCCATTTCTTTGGTCTTTTCGATATGATTTTTTAGAAAAAATTCTCCTGTAAATATCGCCAGAATGATGGTCAGATATCTCATCTGTGTTTTCCTTTCTGTGTTTGGATGCCGGAATGCATTGGAAAACGCGTTCCCGCAGTTTACTTCTCCTTTTCCCTATCCGCTCCTATATTTTTATCCCCTATATGGATTCATTATATCCTACAGATACCTCCGGCACAAGAAAAAGGCCGTAAACGAACAGAAAACCTTGAGTGCGGCGTACTAGTTTTTTATTTGTTCCCGGCCTTCTTAATCATATCAATTCTTTTCCACAACAAAACAGACGTTCACAACCGATGAACCTATCCCGACTCCCTAACGCGACAGCCCGGCGAGCCAATCAAATACGCCCTCCATATCCATTCTTCCATACCCCCACATGCGGCTGGGGTAAATATATGCAGCATCCCGTGCGGCTCCCCGGGCCATATAATTTACCACTCCAATGCCATTCAGATCAGAATATCCCCCTCTTTCGATACTCCACTGAAAAAGCTGGGCACAGCCGCCTGCGGCCAATGCAGCTGCCAGAGAACTTCCTGTCGCCTTTCCGATCACGCTGCGGCCCTGTAACATTCCAGCCGCCACAGATATGTCCACTCCAGGAGCTGCCAGTTCCGGCTTGATCTTCCCATTTAGTCCGAATCCCTGCCCCGAGTTAATGTAAAAGCTGTTATTGGAACTATCATAGGTGGACACAGTCAATACATTGGACGCATATGAAGGAGAGGTTAATGTGGTTTCAGGAGACGGCCTCAAGAATTCTACACTCCCGTCCACAAACTGTCGGATCGGCAGCCATATATGAAATGTCCCAGTTCCCGCTCTCTCCTGGTTTATCCGCAGCGTCCAAATACCCGGACCAGGATCTTCAAAGCGCAGCACTGCCACTTCCCGCCCGGAAGCCGGATCATTCAGCTGATAATCGATACGCAGCTGTGTCTGATGATAGACAAATGTATAACTCAATCCTTGATTCAGCCTGCTGCTTATAGCGGGAATTTCCTCTCCTCCAGGTGATCTAACCGATACGGAAAAATAGCTGGAGAAGTTGCCCCATATCTCCATGAGAAATCCTTTCGTTCCTTCCGCCACACGCAGTTCTATTTCTTCCGATTCTGTTCCCATGATACTCCCTGCATAATGATGCGCAGAATTTCCCTCGTTTCCTCCCGCCACCACTACCACACGGTTAATATCAAAGCTTACCTCCGCAAGATAAGATGAAAGAGCCGAGTTCTCCACATGATCCCCAAAACTCCTTCCCAGCCCCAGACAGATTACCGCGGGCCGCCGAAAAGGAATGGCAAAGGAACTCAGATACTTTACAGCGAGTACAATATCATTCGCCCCATACGCCGGAACGCCTTCAGGGAGCATATAATATTCTCGCAAAAACTGCTTCGCCTGTTTGAGTTTTACCATCACAATATCTGCGTCCGGCGCTGCTCCAAGATAATCTACCCCATCGTTCAGTGCACTTCCTGCTGCTGCAGATGCCATCCTGGTTCCGTGCCCGTCCTCATCTCTGGTAGGAACTAGTGAATAAGGATCTTCTCTCTTCAGCGCTTCATTGATCTGCTGACGTGTATATTCGCTTCCATAGACAAACCCTTCCGGAGGTGTGCCGCTCTGTATGGTCTGATCCCATATGGCCAGAATCCGTGTACTGCCATCCGGTTTACGAAACACCGGATTTCGATAGTCAATCCCTGTATCCGCAAATCCAATCACCACACGTTTTCCTGTAAGCCCAAGAGGAGCTCGCTGCACCTGAGCAATTCCACTGGCAACCAGGGGCTGCGGATCAAATATACGTCCTGCGGCTTCCGGGAAAAACGTATCCATCAGGCCGTAAATTTCCGTAATATAACGATATTGATAATCCGAAAAAGACAGGGGAGGCAACAAACTTCTGTCCAAATATACCGACCGCATCCTGTCATTTACTCTAACGGAACAAAACGTATTCTCACGAATATTTTCTCCCAGAATTCCCGGAGGAAGCACATAATAAGTAAGGAAATCCTGAAATTCTTCTGAAAGTATCATCTCCCGGCAGGTCATAAGAATGCTCCCGCTTTTTTTAACAATATATGCAGAGAATTTCCCAAAAGATACGGCGCCACAAAACCCAGGCGGCCACCTCCCGGCCATCCGCTTTGGTTCTGTGGCGCCGCACCTGCTCCGCTGCGCGCTTTATGTGGTTCAGGAAGTCGCTGTCTTATCCGGCAGCGCGTATCCAGCGCCACGGATCTGAATCAGCGGGCCTCCTGTCCCTTCAATATAATTCTTCGTGATCGTAACCTGACCTATGTTATCATCCTTGGGTATCTCATACATGATATCCAGCATAAATTCTTCAATAATTGCCCGAAGTGCCCTCGCGCCGGTATCCTTTTTCATCGCCTTATCCGCAATCGCTTCCAACGCATCTTCATCAAACTGGAGATCTACTTCATCCAGAGCCAGCAGCTTCTGGTACTGTTTCAGTATCGCGTTCTTAGGCTCCTTCAGGATCCGCACCAGCATATCCCTGGTCAGCCCCTGCAGGGTACACATGATCGGCAGCCTTCCCAAAAACTCAGGTATCATTCCGAAATTCCGCAGATCCTCCACCGTCACCTTGGAGAGAATGTCCGGATCTTTATCATATCTATCCTTCAGTTCCCCGCCAAAGCCCATAGTTGCCTGCCGAGTCAAGCGCTGTTTGATGATATTCTCCAAATCCGGAAAGGCGCCGCCGCAGATAAACAGAATATTCCTCGTATTTACTGTAGCCAAAGGCACCATGGCGTTCTTACTGCTGGCGCCAACCGGCACCTCCACTTCAGAGCCCTCTAAAAGCTTCAGCATGCCCTGCTGCACCGACTCACCGCTCACATCCCTGGATGTGGTGTTTTTCTTCTTCGCAATCTTATCGATCTCATCAATAAAAATAATCCCCTGTTCTGCCCGCTCCACATCATTATCCGCTGCTGCCAGAAGTTTGGAAACTACGCTTTCGATATCGTCTCCAATATAGCCCGCTTCCGTCAGCGATGTGGCATCCGCAATGGCCAGCGGCACATCCAGAAGCTTTGCCAGGGTTTTCACCAGATAGGTCTTGCCCGAACCGGTGGGCCCGATCATGAGAATGTTGGACTTCTCAATCTCAATGTCGTCCATTGTGTTGGTCGCCACCCGCTTATAATGGTTATACACCGCCACAGAAATGATTTTCTTCGCTTTCTCCTGCCCGATCACATATTCGTCCAGGCTCGCCTTGATCTTGTGCGGAGCCGGGATATCCTTAATATTAAATACGGGCTCTTCCTTCTTTTCCTTGGCTTTCTTCTTGAGCTTCTGCTTGTTTGGAATTCCGCCGCTTCCCTGCAGATCGGAGAGATTCACAAAGCTGATATTGGGATACTTCCCGTCTTTATTCATATTATTCAGCATGTTCATCAGTTCCGGATTGTTCAGCATCCCCTGATAATCGTACTGGCTCACCGCATCCATAGTTCGATGCATGCAGTCGTCGCATACACAGATATTATTGGGGAGATGGTACATCTTTCCCGCCTTACTCTCCGGGCGCCGGCAGATGAAGCAGACATCCTCATACCGGTTCTCATTCTTATCGGAAGGATCTTTGCCAGAAGCGTCTCCGTCCTGAGATTTCTTTTCCGAAACCTCATTCTTCTCCGTCTCCGCATCCTTTCCGTTTTCGTTTTCCTTTATCTCTTCTCCCTTCGTGGATTCCGCCTGGATTGGCTCATCCTTTTTTTCTTCCTCTCTATAATCAATATCGCCCATTTCTCTTTCCTTTCCGTCTTCTGCGCCATTTACATGGAACGGTGCAGACATACACGCATTTTCAGGTTGTTCTTATTATAAAGCATTGCCTGCCAGGGAACAAGTGAACTTTCTATAAACTCCCCACACGGGAATGCTTCACATCAAACAGGCTGTAAGAGAGAAATTAGGAAGTTCTGTCTTCTTTCTCTTACAGCCTGCTCTTTATGAAGCTCGCGGATGGTTTATAGTACACATCATCCGCTGCTGGTATTCAGTTTTCCTGCTTTGCCAATTTACTGGTTCACCGAATTCATAGCTTCCTGAGAAGTCAGCGTTACTGTCACTGTCTGTTCCTCATAGCCATCGGTAGGATTTCCGTGCATGATGGTGATTTCCACCGTATCTCCAACCGCATAATACTGCATCGCATTGGTCAGATCATCCTGTGTGGTCACCGTTCTGCCTGCAAAGCCAACGATGATATCGCCTTTCACAAGGCCGGCCTCATCCGCACCGGTTCCGGTATATACCTGCGCCACATAGACGCCTTCCGGCATGCCGTATGCATTTGCCATATCAGCGGTCACATTGATGCAGGAAATTCCCAGGTATCCTCTGTTAGCCTCATCCACCAGATCTCTGGTTTCCTGATTCATCAGTTCTTCGATGATGGGCTGCGCGGAAGAAATCGGGATGGCATATCCCATGCCTTCGATCGCATTGCCGCCGATCTTATTGGAATTAATGCCGATCACCTGTCCCTTGATGTCCAGCAGGGCGCCGCCGGAGTTACCCGGATTGATGGCCGCATCCGTCTGTATCAGCGCATTGCTGGTACCTGTCTCGCTGACTTCCAGCGTACGGTTCAGCGCGCTTACCACGCCTGTCGTTACAGACTGTCCATATCCAAGCGCATTGCCGATTGCGATAACCGGTTCGCCTACCTTCAGCGAATCAGAATCTCCCATTGTAGCGATGCTGATCGCATCCCGCGTGGCCTGTTGAATGTCTTCCAGCTTGATCGCAACCACCGCCAGGTCCATGGACGGGCTTGTTCCCTTAATATAAGCGTTCACCACTTCATCATCAATAAACTTGATATACAGGTTGGTGGAATCCTCAACCACATGGTTATTGGTCACCACCAGAAGTTCCGTATCATTTTCTCCGATAATAATGCCGCTTCCTGCGGATTCCTGCTCCTGCTCAAATGTCTGTCCCCAGAAGCTGTCCACGGATGTGATCGACTGGTTCGTAATCGATACGATGGACGGCATAACCTGTTCCACCACTTCTGTCACATCTGTTACCACAGCGCTCGTGGTTCCCTCTGTTACCGTGGACTTAATGCCGGAATCGCTGGTGGAAGCCTGTTCGCTCTCCGCAGTACTTCCTTCCGCCGCGGCCTGTGCAGAAGCGGGAGCTGTCTGACTTACACCCAGGGAGCTGACGGCCAGGAAACTCACACCCGCTATCACGCCGAAGCATACACCGCTCACCACAACCGCTATCGCTTTCTTCCAAAACGGCTTCATCGGTTTTTTGGGCTTCTTCTCTTTCACCTTCTTGTGCTTGCCACCTGCGGCTGCCGTGCCGTAGTCACCGCTTCCATACTGATAGCTGCCCTGATAGGACTGATAGTTGCCGTATCCGCTGAAATTGCCCTGACGGTTGCCTGCGTTCTGGCTTCCGGTTCCGGCTGTCTGGTATGTTCCATTCTGATAGTCACCCTGGTGGCTTCCACCCTGCTGGCTTCCACTTTGGTAGCTTCCACTCTGCTGGCTCCCATATTGCCGGCTTCCGCCCTGATACCCTGTATTCTGCTGGCCGCCGTTCTGATAGCCGGTGTTCTGATAAGAACCATTTCCATAGGCTCCGTTCTGATAGCCGCCGCTGTAGTAGCCGCCTGCAGAACCGGCACTATGATAATGTTCCGAAGAGCCTGTACTCTGATAGCTGCCCGCTGTACCCGAATTCTGATGACTGCTTTCTGTACCTGAACTCTGATAACTGCTTCCGGAACCAGCGCTCTCATTCTCCGTACCGCTTCCTGCAGTCTGCTCTTGCTTATGTTCCGTATAAACAGCGCCGCTCTCATTCTGATCAGCCTGTGAAGATTTCTGTTCCTGATAATCGTTGTTTGAATTATCTTTTTCTTCAAACATAGATCGTTCCCTCTTTTCTTTTATCTTTCATTGTACTTGACAGTATAAACAGAATTTGTGTTTAAACTGTGATGAATCTATAGAAAATATGTTAAATTCGTAACAGACTAAAAAATGGGAGCAGACAGGCAAGAGGCTATCTGCTCCCACTTCAAAATAACGATTGAAAAGAACGAACCATTATTCCACCGTCACGGATTTCGCCAGATTCCTCGGTTTATCCACATCGCAGCCTTTTCCTACAGCCACATAGTAGCTGAACAGCTGAAGCGGAATAATCGCCAGGGAATTCGTAAAGAATTTATTGGTCTGAGGTATGTAAATGATATAATCCGCAGCTCTCTCAATGTCCCGGTTTCCCTCACCGGTCACTGCCAGCACAAACGCTCCTCTGGACTTCACTTCCACCATATTGCTGATGGTCTTCTGATACAGCTCAGGCTGCGTGGAGACCGCCGCAACCAGCGTGCCTTCTTCGATCAGGGATATGGTACCATGCTTCAGTTCTCCGGCAGCATATGCCTCAGAATGAATATAGGAAATTTCCTTCAGTTTCAGCGAACCTTCCATGGAAATGGCGTAATCGATACCTCTTCCGATGAAAAAGACTTCCTTCGCAGCAATATATCGATTTGCAAACCTCTGGATCCGGTTTTTATTGTTCAAAAGCAATTCGATCTGATCCGGAAGCCTGCGCAGATCGGTAAGCATATCTTCAAACGCTTCCTCTGTGATCGCGTGCCTCACCTTTGCAAATTTCATGGCCAGCAGATACAGGGCTACCAGCTGCGCGCTGTACGCCTTGGTTGTGGCCACTGCGATCTCCGGCCCCGCCCAGGTATACATCACATTGTCCGCCTCCCTGGCAATGGAACTGCCCACCACGTTCACGATTCCCAGAACCTTGAACCCTCTGTGCTTGGCTTCCCGCAGAGCCGCCAGAGAATCCGCAGTCTCTCCGGACTGGCTGATGACGATCACCATGGCTCCTTCTTCCAGAATCGGATTCCTGTAACGGAATTCCGATGCCAGATCCACTTCCACCGGGATCCGCGCCATTCCCTCAAACACATATTTGCCCGTCACGCCCGCATGATACGCGGAACCGCAGGCTACGATATGGATCTTCTTCAGCCTGAGAATGTCCTCATCACTCATTCCCAGTTCTTCAATCACAATCTCCTTGCCGCGTATTCTGGGACTGATGGTATCCGCCACCGTTTTGGGCTGTTCATACATTTCCTTCAGCATGAAATGCTCATAGCCCGCTTTCTCTGCGGCTTCTGCATCCCAATCAATGGTCACCGCTTCCTTTTCGATTTCTTCCGCATCCACGTTATAGATGTGAAATTCCCCTGCCGACAGACGGACGATCTCCTGATTCTCCACATAGGTAACCGTCCGGGTATAGCGCAGGATTGCCGGAACATCTGAAGCTATGAAACATCCATCCTGATTCTGCCCTACAATCAATGGACTGTCCTTGCGCACTGCAAACAGTTCCTCTGGATAATCTGAAAACAGAATTCCAAGCGCATAGGACCCTTCCACCCGGTGCAACACCTTCGTAATGGCTTCAATCGGATCCCCTTTGTAATAATAGTCCAGCATATGGGCCAAAACTTCCGTATCCGTTTCAGACAGGAAATGATAGCCTCTGCCTTCCAGCTTCTTCTTCAGCTGCTGGTAGTTCTCAATAATGCCGTTATGAACGACAGCGATCGTCTCTTTTTCATTAACATGCGGATGCGCGTTCAGATTGCTGGGCGCTCCGTGCGTCGCCCATCTGGTATGCCCGATCCCGAGCTGTCCGGGCATGGTCTGTCCGTCATGGGTCAGTTCGCTCAACACCTTCAGCCTTCCGACGGATTTGGTGATATTGATTTTTTCACCATCATAGATCGCCATTCCCGCCGAATCATATCCCCGGTACTCCAGTCTGGACAATCCATCCAGAATAATGGGAGCCGCCTGGCTCCTGCCCACATATCCTACTATTCCGCACATACTTTCCTCCATTCTGCCGCCGCAGCGCGCCGGCCCACATTTCCGCCATCCGATGCAGCATCAGCGCTGGCTGCCGCTTCTGCCCGTTTCCTATGTTCCCTATCTTCCAAGCTGTTTCCAGTAATCCCGGTTGGAACTGCAACGCAGCACCATTCGCGGCGATAGCCTGTCATAATGCTTTCCCAGGAAGAATCCCGCATATCTGGCCACACAGTCCGCCCCCAGCCTGAAGACAAGCCATGGCTTTCCGATCCGGCACAGATGGGCAGCCGTCTTCTTTACCATCGAAATCCCTTCCGCTTCCGAGGACACACCCGAAAAGATCTCCGGGTGCTGCGCCTGAGATACGCCGTTGTCAAAATTCCGGTGGAACTGCTCCGCCGGCGTATAATTATGAGAATGATAGACCCTGGCTTCCGGCACATAGGCAATTTTCCATCCCGCCTTCACCGCCTTCGCCGCATAAATCATATCCTCATTAAAAATAGTATGCCCTTCAAACCCGTCAAGCGACTCAAATACGTTTTTCCGGTATGCAGCGCACACATTGGAGCAAAAATACGTTTTAATCCCAAGTGTGCCAAGCTGCTCCTCTCCCTTAATGCAGGCCTTATCCGGATAATTAAAGCTTCTGGTGAACCTCTCAATTTCACCGCTCTCTTTCCCCGCCAGCTGTCTGGCATAGGCCACCGCCACATCTTCGCTTTGGAAAAGCCCTTTCACCAGTTCTTCTATCAGATGATTATCCGCCGGCACCGCATCCTGCGTCATACAGATAAAAACATCTCCGTCACTCTTCATAACACCCAGGTTACGCGTCCCTCCATGATCGAATTCCCGCTTAGACAGATGATGCACCTCTGCCTTCGGATATTCTTGATGTAATTGGGAGCCAAAAAGTAGCGCTTCAAAATATTTTTCCTCCGTATTCATGATAATGATCCGATCTGGCTGCAGGCTCTGAGCCGCCAGTCTTTTCATCAATTCCAGGAATTTTTTCCCCGGCTTATAAGAAGGAATGATCACATCGACCTTCATACCCTATTTCCTCATTGATCATGCTTCAAGAAAAAAGGGGCATATAATTAGCCCCTTTGCTCTTTTGGATTTCTATTTATAATTAATATCCCGTATCGCTGGAGATCTTCGCGCTATAGTCCTTCACCTGCTGGGAAGGTTCATACGTCTCCTGTTCAAACAGGAATTCATGAAGCTTAATTACATTCGCTTCTAGATCAGTTGGGATGACAACGCTTCCGATTCCGTTGCCTAGCCTTCCCGTAGTACGGCTGTCTTCAAACGGGAAACCATCGGTAGCAGTCACATTATATTTTGCCACATCCTGCAATACATCCAGTATCTCTGCCGTATCCAAATTAGTGGCTACATGAGGAAGCACTTTATCCAGCGTTTCATTCAGCTGCGAAATGGATGCCTGTTTTGCCTTATCCAGACAAGCCAACAGTACGGTCCTCTGACGCTCTGCCCGTCGGAAGTCATCCCCGGCAGTGGCCCTGATACGGCAGTACGCAGTAGCCTGCATTCCGTTCAGGGTCTGCAATCCGGGCTGCGTCACCTTCACATAATCCGTCGTCAGCCGCTCCTGATCCTCAGTGCTGAACATACTTTCCTGATAGTTATTCAAATGTCGGATCTCTTCCTCTTCCACATTGATTTCAACTCCTCCTAAGGAGTCAATCGCTTCAATCAGGCCATTGAAATTAATACTGATATAATCCGTAATATTCAAATCCAGATTCATATTCAGCATCAAAATAGCCTGTTCAGGCCCGCCGGCCGCATAGGCCGCATTGCATTTATTGTATTTATCATTGCTCAGGTTGAGATAGGTATCGCGGTATACGCTCACCAGCTTCACTTCTCCCGTATCCTGATTGATGGAAGCGATCATGATACTGTCAGAACGGTTTCCTTTTTTCAGATCATCATCTCTTGCGTCCAGTCCGAACAATGCAATGTTGCGGTATCCCTTCATCGCCTCGTTCTCTTCCACGCCCTCATTCATATTGGTGATAATTTCTTCTTCATTTATGTTGATCTTCTGCATGGAACCCTGCTTCATAACCCCCCACAGGATAACGCCCAGAACTACCAGCGCGATGAGTTCCACTGAGAACAGGATGAGACGCCTCTTCTGTTTGGCCTTCTTCTTTCGGGATGCAGGCCGCCGGCCGCCGCCTGAACCATATGAACCGCCTCCGGAACCATACGAACCGCCGCTTCTGCCTTCCGCATATCTGCTTTCTGCACTGCTGCGGCTTCTTCCCTCAGCGCTTCTTCCCGAACTGCGGCTTCCTCCGCTCCTGCTTCCGCTGCGGGAACTCGTACCCGCGCTGCGGCTTCTGCTTCCGCTTTCGTATCTATCTCTCTCGTATCTGTCTCTGTCGTTATCGTATCTTGATGATGCCATGCTTCTTCTCCTGTTTCCTTCCTCTAATAAGCATTCTCATTGATAAACCCTTTAAAGAACGTTAGAAAAAGGATTTTTATATCAAAAGCCATGCTCCAGTTTTCTATATAGTAAATATCGTATTCAATCCTCTTGCGGATCGACGTATCGCCTCTATAGCCATTAATCTGTGCCCACCCCGTCATTCCAGGGCGCACCTGATGCTTAATCATGTACCGCGGAATCTCTTCCTTGAATTTCTCCACAAACTGCGGCCTCTCCGGCCTGGGCCCGATCAGGCTCATATCGCCTTTCAGCACATTAAACAGCTGAGGGAGCTCGTCTATGCTTGTCCTGCGCAGGAATCCGCCCACCTTTGTGATCCGTGGATCTCCCTTTACTGTCCAGCCTTTTTTCTCCTCCCCCGGTTTCTGCACATGCATCGTGCGGAACTTATACATCATAAAAGGCTTATTATGAAGCCCTACCCGCTCCTGCTTGAAAATAATCGGCCCAGGGCTGGTTGCCTTGATCAGGATCGCCACCAGCAGCAGGATCGGAGAAATCAGAATAAGCCCGCAGGCAGAACCGACCACATCCACGCACCGTTTTGCGAAAGCGTTCATCGTATTGGTCAGCGGTTTCCAGTTGCCGAAAATCATAACCGCCAGGGCTAAGAAGCCAAACCC
>USKC01000058.1 GCA_900555195.1 uncultured Lachnospiraceae bacterium | reverse complement strand
GTAGAGCACCTGACTCTTAATCAGGGTGTCCAGGGTTCGAGCCCCTGAAGGCGCATTGAAAGTACCGATTTTGGAGACATAGGAGCTCTGGGGTTGGTGCTTTTTTTATTTCTGTTCAGCGGCAAAAAATCACAGGCAAAATCTTGCGCCCTTCTGCACACTGTGCTACAATGATAAAAGAGACGGGAGACAAGGAAAACGGGCTTTATAGAAGCCTTGTTTTGTTTGTCTTTTTTTATGACGGGGTGAACGTATGAAGAAAGCGTGGCTGGAACGGTTTGAGGACTGCCCTGTAATCGCTGCCATCAAAGATGATACAGGCCTGGAGGCTGCTTTAAAGTCGGATATTGGAATCGTATTCGTTCTCTATGGAGATGTCTGCAGTATTTCCAAAATTACACAAAGGCTCAAAGAAGCAGGCAAGATGGTGATCGTTCATCTGGATCTGATCCAAGGACTTTCCGCAAAAGAAATCTCGGTCAATTTTATCCACCAGACCACAGAAGCAGACGGGATCATATCCACAAAACCCGCTCTTATCCGCCAGGCAAAGGAATGCGGCATGTGTACAGTCATGCGTTTCTTCGCCATCGATTCCATGGCGTTTGACAATATCCGCCGGCAGTCCGACGCCGTACACCCTGATATCATTGAGGTGCTGCCGGGCCTGATGCCCAAGGTTATACATCGAATCTGCCAGGAAAGCAGGATCCCTGTTATCGCAGGCGGGTTGATCACCGATAAAGAGGATATCATGGGCGCGTTGAATGCGGGCGCGATATCCATTTCCACTACCAATCAAAAGGTCTGGTTTATGTAGGCGAAAGCCTTTTTCAGTCAATTACATATACGTTGCAGGAGTAAAGGAGACAGCAAAATCGCATGCTTAGCGGGCATGTGTATTTGGGCTGTCTTTTTGCATATAAGGGTGTCTGGCACCCATTGTCTCTTAAGTATTATTTAAGTAAGCTTGCTCCAAAAGATGGGAGCGGAATGGAGGAAACTATGTATGACGTTATTGTCATCGGCGCAGGTGTAACCGGCTGCGCCATCGCCCGCGAGTTATCGCGTTATGACTTAAAGCTCGCGGTTCTTGAACGGGAAGAGGACGTCTGCTGCGGCACTTCCAAGGCCAACAGCGCAATCGTCCATGCGGGTTTTGACGCCCTTCCAGGCACGCAGAAAGCCAAACTCAACGTGGAAGGCAACCGCATGATGGAATCTCTGTCCAAAGAACTGGATTTTCCTTTCCGCCGAAACGGTTCCATGGTTCTGTGTTTTTCTGAAGAGGGCCGTCCTGCATTGGAAGAGCTCTATGAACGGGGCCTTCGCAACGGTGTGCCTTCGCTCCGCCTCATTTCCGGCGAAGAAGCCCGCAGAATGGAGCCAAACCTTTCTCCCGATGTGGTTGCTGCCTTAGACGCTCCCACTGGCGGAATCGTCTGTCCCTTTAAAATGACCATCGCACTCGCTGAAAATGCCTTTGAAAACGGGGCGGAATTCCACTTCAACACGCAGGTTACGGATATTGTAAAGACGGATTTTGGCTATCAGATCCTCACCTCAAACGGAACGTATGAAACGCGGATCGTCATGAATGCAGCCGGCGTATATGCCGATGTATTCAACAATATGGTCAGCGCGCGCAAAATTCATATCACTCCCCGCAGAGGGGAATATATTCTCATGGATAAGAAAGCCGGTTCTTTCGTATCTCACACCATCTTTCAGCAGCCCACCCGCCTGGGCAAGGGGATCCTGGTCACTCCCACCGTCCATGGCAACCTTTTGGCAGGGCCTACTGCTGAGGATATCGGGGATAAAGAAGGGACAAACACCACATCTGCAGGGCTTGCCCAGGTTATGGAGAAAGCCAGACTGTCCGCTTCCGGCGTACCGCTTTCCATGGCTATTACCTCCTTTGCAGGCTTAAGAGCCTGTGAAGAAAAGGAAGATTTCATCCTGGGAGAAGCCGAGGACGCTCCGGGCTTCTTCAACGCCGCAGGAATCGATTCCCCCGGCCTGTCCAGCGCTCCCGCGATCGGGCTTATGCTGGCAGAAGAGATCGCCCGGAAGTTGGATGCTTCCCTGAAAGCTTCCTTTATCTCTACCAGAAAGGATATCCCCTGTGTGGCAGAAAGTTCTCCGGAAGAACTCGCCTCGCTTATCGCACAGGATCCCGCCTACGGGAATGTGATCTGCCGCTGTGAAATGGTCACGGAAGGTGAAATCCTGAACGCGATACGCCGTCCGCTGGGCGCCAAATCCCTGGATGGCATCAAGCGCCGCACGCGCGCCGGGATGGGGCGCTGCCAGTCCGGCTTCTGCTCTCCCAGAGTTATGGAGATTCTGGTACGCGAATTAGGCCTGGATCCGCTTTTTCTCACCAAGAGCGGAGGAGACAGCCGCCTTCTTACAGGCGTCACCAAGGAATCGGCTGCCGAATTCTAACCGTTCCAATACAACTACAATATCATGCGCATGGTACTCATGCAGAAAGGTTATACATATGACGGATTATGATCTCATCGTTATCGGGGGAGGTCCTGCAGGCCTAGCCGCCGCTATCTCCGCCCGTGAAGAAGCAATTTCAAATATCCTGATCCTGGAGAGAGACAACGAATTGGGAGGCATCCTGAATCAGTGCATCCATAATGGCTTCGGCCTGCACACATTTCACGAAGAGCTGACCGGTCCTGAGTATGCCGCACGGTTTATTGATCAGGCCATGCAGCTGCAGATCCCGTACAAGCTGAACACGATGGTGCTCGACATTCAGGAAGAACAACCAGCGTCCGATGGCGACAGTATCAAAATCGTTACAGCCATCAACCGCAACGATGGTCTGATGACGCTGCGCACCCGGGCCGTTATCCTCGCCATGGGCTGCAGAGAGCGTCCCAGAGGCGCGCTGAATATCCCGGGATACCGTCCCGCAGGTATCTATTCCGCAGGAACAGCGCAGAGGCTCGTTAATATGGAAGGCTTCATGCCCGGAAAAGAAATCGTCATTCTTGGTTCCGGAGACATCGGCCTGATCATGGCCCGCCGCATGACGCTGGAAGGGGCGAAAGTAAAGGCGGTGGCCGAACTCATGCCCTATTCAGGAGGACTGCAGAGAAATATCGTGCAGTGCCTGGACGATTTCGGAATCCCTCTGAAGCTTTCCACCACTGTCGTCGAGATACACGGAAAAGAACGTGTGGAGGCCGTCACCCTCGCCAAGGTGGACGAAAACCGCAAACCCATTCCCGGCACGGAAGAATTCATCCCCTGTGACACGCTGCTGCTTTCCGTGGGCCTGATCCCGGAGAATGAACTGTCCGGCAAACTAGGCGTCACGATGGCTCCGGTCACTTCCGGCCCTGCGGTCAACGAAAGCCTGGAAACGAGCATTCCCGGCGTATTCGCCTGCGGCAATGTGCTTCATGTTCATGATCTGGTAGATTATGTCTCCCAAGAAGCAAAAAATGCCGGAAAATATGCAGCCCGCTATATCCTCTCTTCCAAACAGGAGGAAACAGAGTCCGCTCCGGATGAGACTCCCATCCGCTTTGAAGCCAAGAACGGTGTACGCTATACGGTTCCCCAGCTTCTGCGCTTTTCCAGGATGGAAGAACAGCTCACCGTCCGCTTCCGCGTGGGCGCCGTATATCGCGACTGTGCCATCGGCGTATATCTGGACGGCCAGCGGATTTCCTTATTGAAAAAGAAAAAACTGGCTCCTGGAGAGATGGAACAGATCATTCTGAAGCGCACAGATCTGTCCGCCTATCAGCAGGAGCACGAACGGCTTCCTGAACATATCACAATACAGGTAGAAGCTAACTAGGCTAACCGTCCAGAGCCCTCTGAACAGCTGCCTGACAGAAATAATGGAGGAAAAAATGGAACAACGTGAATTGATATGTATCAACTGCCCTCTCGGCTGTCCGCTTACCGTCTCGCTGGAAAACGGGAAAGTCGTCCGTGTGACGGGCAATACCTGTCCAAGAGGAGAGGCCTATGGCCGCAAGGAGTGCACCGCTCCCACCCGGATCGTAACGAGTACTGTACGCGTATCCGGAGGCGTCCTTCCTGTGGTTTCCGTTAAAACCGCATCTGATATCCCCAAGGAAAAAATGGCTGACTGTATCCATCAGCTGCGGGATGTGACCGTATCCGCCCCGGTTCATATCGGAGATGTCATTCTGAAGGATGCGGCCGGGTGCGGCGTGGACATCATAGCCACCAAGAACATGCCTCGAAAGAATGCGGAAAGTATGATATAATCAAATATCACGGCAAACTGCGGGGTATTTGAGCCCCGCGTTCGCCGAATATCTCTGCGGGTGTGCCCGACCGGCTTCCTGCCCGTGGGAACAAAAAAACTTTCTACAATACAGCCGCAGCGGCGGCAGAATGAGAGGAATCTATGATTACAGATCTTATCGGACATCCCGCAGATGCCCTGCTTCAAAAGAAGCTCTGGCTTCTGGACATGGACGGCACAATTTATAACGAAAATCAGATCTTTGATGGAACGACGGATTTTCTGAAACAGATCAGGGAACGGGGAGGTAGGTATATCTTCATCACCAACAATTCCTCCAAATCCGTCAATGACTATGTGCAGAAAGTCACGCACATGGGGATAGATGCGGGATATGAAGATTTCTATACTTCCAGCCAGGCCACGGCTATGTATATCAAAGAGCATTACCCGAATCAGACCGTCTACTGTATGGGCACCCGTTCCCTGGTTCAGGAACTGCGTGAAAGCGGCCTTAACGTGGTGACAGAAGTGAGCGATGAGGCCTCTGTGGTTCTGATCGGCTTTGATACAGAAAATACCTCAGAAAAAATCCGGAATACCTGCATCATGCTGGGACGGGATGTGGCTTATCTGGCCACCAACCCGGATTTGGTCTGTCCCGTAAGCTTTGGTTTCATCCCGGACTGCGGTTCCATGAGCATCATGCTGAATGCCACGGGCAAGGAACCCTTTTTCATCGGGAAGCCCCAGCCCATTATGGTGGACTGCGTATTAAAACAGACCGGCTGTTCCAGGGAAGAAGCGGTCATCGTAGGAGACCGTCTCTACACGGATATTGCAACCGGAGCGAATGCAGGTGTGGATACCATCTGCGTGCTGTCCGGGGAAGCCTCCATGAAGGATATTCAAGAATGGGACGGCAATCCTACCTGGATCTTCCAGGATGTAAAACAGGTATGGGAGAAGATTCGGGAAGTTTCATAAGCCGCAGGCAATAGAGATACATGAGATAACAGAAGCGCTGCAGGTTCCCTCATGGGCCTGCGGCGCCTTAATGTCTGTTCTCTTATTTTACCCTCCGCGCCGGAGCGTCATGAATCTTCTCACTTTAATTCCCCGATGGCAGGCTGCAGGCTGACGGTAAGAATATCCGTCATCTGATACAGGCTGGCGGCCAGTCCGTTGGCCGTCCATCTGCAGTTTTTACTGCCGCCCTCTGAGACCGTCTCGTCACAGACCGGATCTACTCCCATCATATTCGTAATCCGCTCTTTCCATTCCGCTACTTCCTCTTCCGTAACCTCGCGTTCTCCGCTGACAATCCATATGGAAACCGCCTCCACGCTGCCGTCCTGTCCACAGCTCGTAGACACCTCGCAGGGAACGCCCGCCACATCTATCTGATATTTCCGGCCAATATAAAGACTCTTATCCGCCGTCCAGTTCTCTTCTCCTCCTCCGAAAAGTCCGGCTGTATCTTCATCTTGCATTCCCAATAAAGCAACCAGCTCCTCCAATTCTGCTGCCGCCGCCTCTTCTGTCATCGTCTCCACTTCTGCGGACACTTCTTCAGCGGTTGTCTCCGCCGCCTGTTGTTTCGCATTGCCGCAGCCTGCCAGCATACATACCGCCCATCCGATCAGAATAATACGTCCCCATCCTTTTTGACTCATCTGCGTTCCCTCCTATATCCCTTTCATTCCGATTCTTGAATTCTACACAGATCCGATTGATTTCTCTGTATTATAGACTCTTATATCTGTCTAAAAGTTGCAGCATTCTGGAGAATATCGTTCTGTATCCAGGCAAAGATAAACCAAAAGACGGTTCCACCGATGATCCTTCCATCGGGGAACCGCCTTTCAGAGTACTTCATTTCTTCTTTATTCCGCATGCTCCTTCAAAAAACGCATCTGGGCTGAATTCTCATCCATCTGCATCAATTCAATCCGGTTATTATCCGGATCACGCGTCCAACACTGCCAGTTCAGATCCATCCCCTGCCTAACCGGAGAATCCAAAGGAGCCCCCGCCTGTTCCAGCCGTTTGGCTGCCGCATGAATGTCGCTCACTTCCAGACATATGTGGGAAAAACCAATGTTTTCATCTTTATATTCCGATGCATGAATTCCACCGTAAAACAGTTCCAGGAACTGCCCTCCTGCTGCATGCAGATACACGATCCAGGGTTCTCCCGTATTCGGGTGCGCCAGTTCAAAGGCTTTCTCAAACCCGAACGCCTCCTGATAGAAACGAATCGACCGTTCCATGTCGGATACGTTAAATGCCACATGTGCCAATCCCCTTACTTCTTTTCCCATTTTCTTTTCCCCTTTCCTTAAATATACTCCTTGGAAGCCATAACTGGCTCCGTCTAACCCTTTCAATTATAGTCCTTTACGGGGAAATTAGCTATTTCTTTATGCATATCCTTCTGGTCGACGCCTTCTTGTCCATAGGTCAAACGTATTTACGTCCTCGTCCTCACTGACAAATATGTTTCCATCTTCTGTATTCGTACACAAATTCTTTATTCTTCCCAAACGGATTGGATCATTTGTTTCATCCTGCCATTTATCCATCTCTTTCCTCATTTGAAACAGGACGTCCGCATATTCTTTCTTTCCTGCTAAATTGTTTCTTTCCATAGGATCAAACATCAGATCATAGAGCTGTTCTTTTTCTACTTTCTTGTGTTGCCATCCCTGACTTAAGAACAAATCCTTTGACAAGCCTTCATCGCAATTTGCACAATATATGGTATCTTTATCCGTATATCTTCTGATATATAGCCATTTTTCTGTCCTCAACATGCGCTGAGGTTCGTAACTGCAATGATAATTAATCTCCGCGAACACTTTTCCCCGAATTCTGCCCTCTGGCTTCCGGATAATTGGAAGCAAACTGCGGCCTTGAGCATACGAAGGTATCGGAATTCCAATCATATCACAAATTGTCGGCAGAAAATCGATTTGCGAGGCTAACGCATCACTCACCGTTCCGGAAGAAATCAGTGATGGACAGACAAGTATTCCGAACACGCCGGTTCCGAATTGTGTAAGATTGCACTTCATCCCTGGAAATGCAATCCCATGATCCGTTGTACATATAATTATGCTGGCTTCCAATAAATCACGTTTTTCAAGACCTTCCATACATACTCCGACCGCCTGGTCAAAGCGTTTTGCTTCCGCCATAAAATCAGCCATATCCTGTCTTGTTTCCGGCGTATCCGGCAATGGTTCCGGTGGGCGGACATAAGAGGGATTCATATTCAAATTATCCCCCTCAAAAGGGCGATGTGTATCTGCAAAACCAAGATCAAGGAAAAATGGTTCGCCCTTTATTTCATCCAATGCATTCAAAGCATTTTCCGCCATTGTAACCGAATCAATCCCCTCCACTTCGAGTATTCTGTCGTATTCGATTCCATCCCTGTCTCTCGTCACATGCTGGATTCCAGCTAAAATAGATATATAGCCATATGCCTTTAGATAAGATGCTAAATGACACTGTTTCTGTTCCAATTCAAAACCTCTGTTTACTAATCCCATCATTCCTGCACAATGTGGATACATTCCTGTTAGCAGCCCTGCTCTACTGGGGGAACAACTAGGCGATGCGCAGTGAAGATTCCTTAAAAGCAGCCCTTTCTCTGCCATTCTCTGCAGATTTGGAGTGCAAACCGCATAACCATAGGGTTGAATATATCTACCTGTATCATGGCAATGTAAATAGATGATATTCTTTTTATTTTTGGTTTCTTCCATTTGCATCTTCTCCCTTCCTTTCTTTTCCTCCGGCAATTTTTCTGTATCTCCCAGGTGTCATTCCCACAATATTTTTAAAAGAACGGATAAAGCTAGAAACGCTGCCATATCCGAGTTTCCTGGTCAGTTCCTCTAAATCCATATCAGAATGAGCCAACATTTCTTTTGCTGCATCCATTTTCATATGATTGACATAACCGATCAGCGTTGTATGCATGTTCTTGCTAAAATAGTTGCTCAGCCATGATGGCGATACCTGAAATGCTTCCGCCATAGCTGTCAGGCTGAAACTCTCGTCAAGCGCATATTGGTCAAGATATTGAAGCAACAATTCCATCCGAATCCCTTCCCGCTCTTTTTCTTCAGGCCGAAGCAGAAACTGTACCGCATCCAGACAGAATTCATGGACTATTTCCTGCAAACTTCTTCTTTCGCTATGCCATAAAAGTTCTTTTAATCCCTGTGCTACCTTATGATTGAGTCGCTTTACTGTCCCCGGGTCATCAATATTCCTGCTAGAAATCTCCATCAACTGGATCAAAATATCTCCCTTCCTTCTGTCTGAAATATTGGTGCATTCTTTTTCCTGAAACCGGACTGATATCGCAAGGAGTGCATCTGGATCTCTTGAGAGCAGCGCCATTTCCATTTTGTGAAGCAGTTCATTCCATCCGTCCTGTGCACTTTTACATTCCGTCAATTGTTCTGAGTATAAATACAAACCCGTCCCTTCCCTGTTTTCCGATAGGTTTTGCGTTAGAGACGCTTCAAACAAGGCATTTTCCAGAAATTTAATATCGTGTTGGGGATCAGAAAGATAAAAATTCACCGTTTTATTCAATTCTTTTTGGCAGTATTCCGATAATTCTCTGAGGATTTCCATTATTCTCAGAATCTGCCCGGATTCAAAGTACATCACTACGACTGTTTCCGGCATAAATGGCGGTTCCAAAATAATTCCGCCAAACTCAGATGCATATATCTTATTTAGCAACTGGTTCATCCTAAACAGTTCATCCTGATCGGTTAGCGAAATCCGTGCGATCAGATAACAACGACTTTCCTTTTCTTCTACAAGCCAATTTGGTAATTTCTCTTCTTCATAGGAAAGACCCATTAAAGCTCTGGCTAATGTATACTTCTCCAAAATAGGTTCCACATCTTTTATTTTTCGGGTTTCCAGTTCCAATGTATCTGAAAGCGCAATGACCGCCTGCTGAATTGTTTCTACTTCATTCAGGCTCTGAATATCCAGACCATCAACCAGCTCCTGTACCTGGTTTTTCAGTCTCTGGATCGGCCGATAATTAGCGCGTAAAAAAAGATAAATCACCAAACTTCCTAAAGTTAACAGAATCAACAAGATTCCAAAATAGCGCCCCTTTAGCACTTCAATTTCTTCGGCCGCCCCGACGATATCAATCACTCCTTGGTATTTCCATCCGGTTTCCTCACTGTAACGGACAAATAATACTCCCTCTTCTCCTCCCTTTTCCCCAGCTGTCTTTTTCTCTCCGGTTTCCCATACCACATTGCCATATTGATCCGTAATTAGGAGATAAACATTTTTATAGTCAATTGACCTTGTGATCATTTCTTCCATTTTATTTAGATTAAAAAAGGCAAGAATCACTTCCTTATTTGATTGTTCTCCTGATAAAGGAATACAATATATCATATATTTCTGGCTGGATTTATTCGGTACTTTCACCGTATCCTGAAAACTCAGCGTATCTTTCAGTCCATCCAACATCTCATATACTTCTTCCTGCCTCATACTATTCCATATATACAGGTTTTTTCCAAAATATCTTTGAGGGATCGTACCATTCTCGCTGACAATATATGGGGCTCCTTCCTCATAATAGAGCAGGGAAGTAAGGAGGTCATTATAAGAAGTATATTCCCGCAGTTTTCCAACTGCGGGATAATAATTATATCCGGACTGTTCTATATGAAAATTCTGCATCACATTATTAAGCCGAATCTCCTGTATTGTATCGTTCGCCTTTCATACGTCTGCATCAATCAGGCTTTGGAGTTGGAGCATGCCATTTTCCTGCGTCATTAGCACATTTTTCCGGGTCATCCGAATAGATTGATTGTAAGAGAAGAGGAACAGAGCGCATAAGGGGAGGGCCAGGACTAAAATATAGGAAATTAAGTATTTTAACAAAAACTCTTCCGTCTTAAATCTTCCCGATTTCATCTCTGCCCCCACCCTTCTTCAATAAAGCGCCCGAAATTATTCCGCTTTTAAGTAATTATCATAAGCAGTGTTATAAATCTCCATCGCTTCCGGAAGTCCTAACTTATCTAATTGCTGCAAATATTCATCCCACTGTTCATCAATGTTTCCTTCACATACAAACTTTGCACGCATCATCTCTTCGTAACTGTTTATATCGGGTATAATCTTTTTTAGTGCATTAATCTGTTCCAACGAAAAGAACACGTTCGGATAGATCTCTTCCTGCAGGTAGGGTTCAACTCCCTTTTGGAAAATATCTCTGTCCATTTGTTGTCTGGCAGGCGTCAGTATCTCTTCAAATTCCGGGAAACAGGCATATGGTGCAGAGTCTGCCGGACAATTTCCCCATCTCCATTCACCATAAGTATAGCCTTCCGGTGGCTCGAAAGCCACTACTGTACCATCCTCCTGTTTTTCTGTCATCACTCCATATGGGCCATAGAATGTCTGAATGGACATATCCTGCGAATACCATTCGTCTATCCAACGCATGGTAGCTTCCGGATATGGATTTGCAGATGTGATTTCAAACATATTTCTTCCGATTTGCATATCGCTTACTACAGTCCATCCCTGTTCTCCCTGCGGTCCTTTCAACGGTGCCAGCTGAATAAAATCTTCTTCCGCACGTTCAAACCCTACCGAGTTGGAGAGCGTCCATCCCACAAATGCCCCAATGATATCATTTTCATCCTGGCATTTCGCACTATAAGTATCGCCCGTCATTGTGAACATTTCCGGATCCAATAATCCTTCAGAATATAATCTGTTTAAATATTTCAGCGCCTCTTTATATCCTTCCTGTGCAGGAGTAAAAACTGGTTTTCCATCCTTCACCATCATATGGTAAGTGAGCTCCGAATAGGAAGTATTGTCATAGACCCCAAAAGGAGGGAAAAAATTGGCTTCTGAATTCGTCGCATTTCCCATCTGATGATACAGAATTAAAGGAATCTCATCTTGTATTCCATTTCCATTCGGATCCTCTGTCTTAAATTTTTTCAATACTTCATATAATTCCTCCGTGGTAGTGGGCACTTCCAGTCCGAGTGTATCGAGCCAGGTTTTATTGATTGCCATCACATCCATTGTGTTTGGATAATAGGAACCCCGATATCGGAAAAGGGAATAGATATTTCCATCTTCTCCCTCTACTACGCTCCTCAGTTCCGGTTCTTTTTCAAAACAAGCATTTATATTCGGAGCATATTCCTCAATTAAATCGTTAAGCGGAATAAACGAGTTCTGATTTGTAAGAATATCCATGTCGCTGATTCCTTCACCAAGAAATGCATCCGGTAAGTCTCCACTGACAAACATCAGATTCTTCTTTTCATTCCATGCCGTATTCCCGATCTCAATCCATTCTATCTTAATATTAGTTTTTTCCTCCAGCTCTTTTAAATATTCAATATCATTCAGGGATTTTCGCTTATCATCCACTACTCGATTGACTGCAATTCTCAAAGTGATCGGTTCCTCTACAATCGGGTATCCTTCTTCTTGGAATCCCACATCCTTCTCTGTTGCGGATGCTCCGGCGTCTTCCTGAACTGCTACGCTTTCTCCTCCTTCCTCCTGTATCTCCAATGTGGGCCGTCCGCAACCTGCCAAAATCATAAATGCCAATATGGCCGCCAGGCATTTTTTTAATCCTTGCACTCTTTTTTTCATCTCTTTCCCTCCTGTATCTCTTCTTCTACTTTAACACATACAGCCTCTTCCTTTTTTTCCAATTTCCTCCTTTCTTCATTCTCATCCCTTAACAGAACCAATCATGACACCTTTGATGAAAAAGCGCTGCACAAAAGGATATGCCGCCAGCACCGGCGCTGAAGCAACCACGATCATGGCATATTTCACCAAATTTGCCCTATGGCGTACCGAATTGGCAAGATCCGGATCCACATTCATCATTTCCTGTTGTAATAAAATTTCTCGTAAGAATAACTGCAACGGAAATTTGTTCTGATCGTTAAGATAGATCAATGCGTTGAAAAATCCATTCCATTGATTTACTGCATAAAATAGAGAAATCACCGCAATAATCACACCCGAAGTTGGAAGCACAATATGAATGAAAAATCGAAAATATCCACATCCATCCAGTTGCGCTGACTCCAACAGTTCAATAGGTATATTTTCTTCAAAAAAAGTTCTTGTTACGATCAAATTCCAAACTCCTACAGCCCCAGGTAAAATTACTCCCCAGATCGTATTTATTGCATTCAAATCCTTCATCAATAGGTAGGTTGGAATCAATCCTCCGCTAAATATCATGGTAAATATGATAAAAAAATTGATCACTTTCTTCCCTCTGAAATATCTGATTGAAAGGGCAAAACCACTGGTCAAAGTCAGTGTAACGCTCAAAAGTGTTCCCGTCAGCGTATAAATGATGGTATTATAATATCCGACAAGAACCCTGGGATCTGCCAGAATAATTTGATATCCCTCCAACGTAACTTCCTTCGGCAGGAAGTAGACCTCTCCCGCATAAGTTAAATCCGGATTGCTGATAGATGCAATCAGGACAAAATAAAGCGGATACATGACAATGAGCAAAAGGAAAACAGAGATAAATCCAAATATCAGATCTGTTCCCGATGATGATTTCTCGCCTGCTCTTTTTCTCACTCTGAAAGTTCTCATTATCAGATCCCCCCTTAAAATAGACTGATGTTCGCTCCTCTTTTTGCTATCTGATTGACAACTACTATCAGGAAAAAGTTAATAAGAGAATTAAATAATCCAATTGCCGCTGAATAACTGAATTCCATCCCAATCAG
>USKC01000057.1 GCA_900555195.1 uncultured Lachnospiraceae bacterium | reverse complement strand
TGTACCGTTACGTTTGAAGCCGAGCGAGAGCGTGCCCCGGAAAAGAACATACGGCGCCCGGAAGATCTCATAGAGCGTGTGCGTCCTGCGGCCCAGCGCCAACAGATTTTATCTGGTTACTGCTCCTTCTTCCGGGAAAAACGTTGACAAAAAGGCGAAAATTTTCTAATATCTACATAGATAAGAGCGAAGAAGAGGAATAGTACGTCTGCTCATTCCGGCAGCAGAGAGGGAACCGGCGGTGTGAGGTTCCTGCGGAAGGCGGCGGAACCGGCCTTGGAGCTTTGTGCGAGGGAAGCGCGGTAGGTGAAAAAGGCCGCAGCCAGGACGATCCGGATAAGGATTGGGATTTTGAGGCTGCGTTTCCATAAGTACAACGTAGTTCGGCGTTAACGAAAGCAAAGAGAATGTGGCCGCATTTGCGGTTATGTTAATCGGGGTGGTACCGCCGGTTTTCCGGTCCCCGGTCAGGGTCTGTTGGGTTCTGTCCGGTGAATGGAAAGCGGCGGTTTTTCTGTTTCCGGGAAGGAAGAACAGGGCCTCTTCATAAAGAGAGAAAAGAGGAAGAAAGGAAAAGGAGAAAAGAGATGGCGGACAAGAAATTGGTGGAAGCGATCACTTCCATGGAAGAGGATTTCGCCCAGTGGTATACGGATGTGGTGAAGAAGGCGGAATTGATCGACTATACGAGCGTGAAGGGCTGTATGGTGATCAAGCCGTATGGGTATGCGATCTGGGAACTGATCCAGAAGCAGCTGGATGAGCGGTTCAAGGCGACGGGTGTGGAGAACGTCTATTTGCCTATGTTCATTCCGGAGAGCCTGCTTCAGAAGGAGAAGGATCATGTGGAAGGATTTGCGCCGGAGGTGGCCTGGGTGACCCATGGCGGAATGACGGAACTGCAGGAGCGCCTGTGCGTGCGTCCGACCTCTGAGACGCTGTTCTGTGATTTTTATAAAAATGATATCCATTCTTACAGAGATCTTCCCAAAGTATACAATCAATGGTGTTCGGTGGTGCGTTGGGAGAAGGAGACGCGTCCTTTCCTGCGTTCCAGGGAGTTTCTGTGGCAGGAAGGCCATACTGCCCATGCCACCATGGAAGAGGCGGAGGAACGCACGATCCAGATGCTGAACGTTTATGCGGATTTCTGCGAGCAGGTGCTGGCAATGCCCGTCATCAAAGGAAAGAAGACCGATAAGGAGAAATTTGCGGGAGCGGAAGCCACCTATACCATCGAAGCGCTGATGCATGACGGAAAGGCGCTTCAGTCCGGAACCAGCCATAATTTCGGAGATGGGTTCGCAAAGGCGTTCGGTATCCAGTTTACGGACAGGGACAATAAACTCAAATACGTCTATCAGACGTCCTGGGGCATGACCACCCGCCTGATCGGTGCCATCATCATGGTGCACGGCGATGATTCCGGCCTGGTGCTTCCGCCGAAGGTCGCTCCGGTACAGGTCATGATCGTGCCCATTCAGCAGAAGAAGGAGGGCGTCCTGGATACAGCCTATGCGCTGCGGGATCGCCTGGGAGCGTTCCGCGTGAAAGTGGATGATTCTGACAAGAGTCCCGGATGGAAATTCGCCGAGCAGGAGATGCGCGGCATTCCGCTCCGCGTGGAGATCGGCCCGAAGGATATTGAAGCCGGCAAATGTGTGATCTGCCGCAGGGATACACGGGAGAAAACGGAAGTTTCCCTGGAAGAACTGCCCGGCAAGGTTGATGAAATCCTGGAGACGATGCAGAAAGAAATGCTGGAGAGAGCCCGTACACATCGGGATTCTCACACCTATGCGGCGACGAATATGGAAGAGCTGGAAGAGATCCTCAACAGCAAGCCGGGCTTTGTAAAGGCCATGTGGTGCGGGGATCAGGCCTGTGAAGATGAGATTAAGGAAAAATTCGCTGCCACCAGCCGCTGCATGCCGTTTGAACAGGAGCAGATTTCGGACAGATGTGTCTGCTGCGGCCGTCCGGCAAAGAAAATGGTATATTGGGGCAGAGCATATTAATCGCCACCGGATGAGAGGAGGTATATAAAGGATGAAAATACTGGTAATCAACTGCGGAAGTTCTTCCCTGAAATATCAGCTCATCGACAGCGATACGGAAGAAGTTCTGGCCAAGGGTCTGTGCGAGCGGATCGGCATTGACGGAAGCAACATCGCCCATCAGAAGGCGGGCGGAGAAAAAGTAAAGGAAATTGCGGATATGCCGGATCATACCGCTGCGGTGGAGCTGATAATCAAAAAATTGACGGACGAGAAGGAGGGCGTCATCGCTTCCCTGTCCGAGATCGGCGCGGTGGGACATCGCGTGGTGCACGGAGGAGAGCGCTTCTCCGGCTCTGTATTGATTGATGAAGAGGTGATGCGGGGAATCGAAGAATGCAGCGATCTGGCGCCGCTGCACAATCCGGCCAACCTGATCGGTATCCGTTCCTGCATGCAGATCATGCCGGGCGTGCCGATGGTGGCGGTCTTTGATACGGCTTTTCATCAGACCATGCCGAAGAAGGCCTATCTGTACGGCCTCCCTTATGAATATTATGAGAAATACAAAATCAGGCGCTATGGCTTCCATGGCACCAGCCATGATTTTGTCTCCAGGCGGGCGGCTGAGATTTTGGGGAAGAGCAGAGAGGATCTGCGCATCATCATCTGCCATCTGGGCAACGGCGCATCCGTATCTGCGGTAAAATACGGTGAATCCGTGGATACCTCCATGGGTCTGACCCCTCTGGAAGGATTAATTATGGGAACCAGAAGCGGCGATATGGATCCCGCCATTGTTTCTTTCCTTGCGCAGAAAGAGGGATTGGACGCTGCGCAGGTGATCGATATCTGCAATAAGAAATCCGGAGTCCTGGGGCTTTCAAATGGCTGTTCCAGCGACTTCAGGGATCTGGTGGAAGCGGCAGGCAGCGGAAATGATCAGGCGGCAGCGGCGCTGGAAGCGTATGCCTATCGCGTGGGCAAATACATCGGCGCTTATGCGGCGGCTATGTGCGGCGTGGATGCGATCGTCTTTACCGCTGGCGTAGGAGAGAACAACGCGGAAGTGCGCGCACTGATCGCGGAATATATCGGTTTCCTGGGAACGAATATTGATCCGGAGAAGAATAAGATCCGCGGGGAAGAGGTTATCCTTTCGGACGAAGATGCAAAGGTGGTGACCATGGTGGTTCCCACCAATGAAGAATTGGCCATCGCACGGGAGACGGTCAGGTTGTGCAGCCGCTGATGCGCTAACCCGTGTAATATGTTGATAAGAATGCAGCGGGACGCCGGGAGGCGTCCCGCTGCGTACGGTTGACACAGATTTCTGATATGTTCATAAAAGTGCGCAGAAATGAGCGCGGATAAGGAGTTTTCATGAATAATGATTATATTGCGAGCGTCAACTCAGGACCTCTGTATCTGATGGTGGCACTTGTGCTTACGTTTATTACGGTTATGTGTTTTGTGTTTCTGATCAAGAGCTATCGGGCCGGGATCGCGATCGGCATGGAGCGAAAGGTGCTGCGGCGTGCCATCATTTCGAGCGCAACATTCACCCTGCTTCCCAGCATCAGCATTCTGCTCGGCGTCATCGCTCTGAGCGGCACGCTTGGAGTCCCGCTTTCCTGGCTGAGGCTGTCCGTTATCGGGGCTTTGCAGTACGAACTGAATGTGGCGGAAATCGCCGCACAGAGCGTAGGGCTGAGCGGGTTGAGACTGTCGGAAATGAACCTGACAGCATTTGTAACCATCGCCCTCGTCATGACGGTGGGCATTCTGGGAGGCGTATTCTGCTGTATTTTCTTCCTGAAGAAGTATCTGGGGAAAATTCAGAAGGCGCCGAAAAAAGAGAACTCCGGAAAAGCGGGATTCGGCGATCATGCGACCACCTGCATGTTCATCGGTTTGTGCGGCGCTTACATCGGCTCCTATGTGGGAACGCTGACGGACAGCGGGAATTATGTGCCCCTTGCGGTGGCGGCTGTATCAGCGGCTGTGATGGCAGTATTTGAGTATTTTATCAATAAAAAAGGGATATCGGTACTGGAGAACTTCAGCCTGGCGGCCAGCATGCTTGTGGGCATGGTTGCCGCAGTGGTTATGAACCTGGCGTAAGGGGGTGTGGCAGATGGAAGATAAAAAGATGGATGTAAGCAAGACGAACGAAGAGAAAGAAACGAAGATGAACGAGGCAGAGGCGAGAGCGTTTCTGGAAGAATTCAATGCCGGCCTGCATCGATTGGGACGGGCCATGCTGATTATAAGCGTCGTGCTCCTTGTGGGCGTGCCCTTTGCTATGGGCGCAGTATTCGGCGTGATGCCGGATCTGCAGGGCTTTCTGATCGGTTTTGCAAAGGTGGGCATCATCTATATTCCGGTGGCGATTGTGGAATTTCTGGTTTATACGCCCATGCTTGGAACCGGAGGAAGTTATCTGACCTTTATCACAGGAAATGTGACCAATATGAAAATCCCTTGCGCCATGAATGCCAGGGATATCGCAAAGACAAAGGTGGGAACGCCGGAAAATGAGATTATCTCCACCATCAGCGTGGCGACCAGCGCCATTGTGACCACACTCGTGATCGTAGCCGGGGTGGTGCTTCTGATCCCGCTGCGGCCTGTGCTGGAGAATCCTGTGCTGGTGCCTGCCTTTGACAATGTGGTGCCCGCCCTGTTCGGCGCGTTGGGACTGAAATATTTTGCAAAGAGCCCGAAGATTGCTGTGATTCCGGTGGCGGTAATGACGCTTCTGTGCGTGCTGGTGCCTGCTGCGATCTCCCAGACCAGCCTGCTGATCATCCCTTCCGGCGCTATGGCGCTTGCCATCGGATATGTGCTCTTTAAAAAAGGAAAATTGGAACGGAGGTAGAAATGGCTGGAATAATCATTGCTGTTATAATTGGATGTATTCTTCTGACAGCTGCGGTCGTTGTGCTGCGCGCATGCTGCCTGAAACCTACGGCGGCCAGAGATACGAAAGTGGAACTGAAAACGGATGAACGATCCAGAACTTACGGAGAACGGCTGGCGGAAATGATTCGTAGGGAAACGGTCTCCAGCCGGTTTGATTCGGATAAGACGAAGTTCTATGAATTTCATAAAGTGCTGGAGGAGCTCTTCCCTTTGGTGCATCAGACCTGTGAAAAACATGTATTTAACGGAAGCCTGCTTTTTAAATGGAGCGGACAGGGCAAGGCGGAACCGATTCTTCTGATGAGCCATCATGATGTGGTGGAGGCCACAGGAGAATGGGAACAGGAACCCTTTGGCGGCAAGATCGATGAAGAAGGCCGGCTGTGGGGAAGGGGTACAGTGGATACCAAGGCCAGCCTGTTCTGCATTTTCACCGCGGTGGAAGAATTGATAAAAGAAGGGTTCCATCCGCAGGGAGACGTTTATATCGCCAGCAGCTGTACGGAGGAGTTTAGCGGAGAAGGCGCGCCTCTCACCGCTGCATGGCTGAAGGAGCACGGAGTAAAGCTGTCTTTGCTGATTGATGAAGGAGGCATGATTATGGAGGAACCCATCGGAGGGGTGAAAGGTACCTATGCCATGGTGGGCGTCCTGGAGAAAGGATATGGGGATCTGCGCTTTATCGCAAAGGGAAAGGGCGGGCATGCTTCCGCTCCTGGAAAGAATACCCCTCTGGTGCGTCTGGGCCAATTCATGGCCAGCGTGGAAAAGAAAGATCCCTTCCAAAGCCGTTTCAATCCGACGGTCCTGGAAATGTTCCGCCGCCTTACGCCGAACATGAACTTCGGCATGAAACTCGTATTCGCCAATCTGTGGCTGTTTAAGCCTTTGCTGATTAAACTGATGCCGCTGATCAGCCCTCCGGGTGCTGCTATGCTTCATACCACCATTGCCTTTACCATGGCGAAGGGAGCGGACGGGCTGAATGTGCTTCCTCAGGAAGCCTATGTGACGGCAAATCTTCGGTTTATCCCGCATCAGGGCACAGATGAAAGCATTGACCTGATCCGGAAAAGAGCTGAAAAGTTCGGCCTTCAGACCGAGGTGATTTATAAGGACTATCCCTGCCCCGTGGTTGACTATCAGGCGGAAGCATTCCGCAGGGTGGAGGAGACGGTGCATGAAATCTATCCCGGCGTGGGCGTGAGCCCTTATGTGATGACGGGCGGAACGGATGCCAAATATTATAAAGAGGTATGCGAAAACTGCATTCGATTTGCCCCGCTCTATATCAATAAGCAGCAGTATGAAAGCATCCATGGCCTGAATGAGAACATATCCATCGGCACCCTTCCCAAGGGAGTGGATTTCTATAAGAAGATTATCCGCGGCTAGGCGGACGGAGCGCAATCATTCAAGGACTGAGAAAACGGCGGCGCGTGGCTTCCCATGCTTTTCCGGCGCCGCTGCCTGCCGGAAGGGGAGGATGCAGAGTGAACTGCAATGTGATCCTGGTGCTTGACCGGGAACAAAGAAATATTCTGATGTGCAAAAGAAAGAAACCGCCCTATCAGGGACATTATAATCTGGTGGGCGGCAAGATCGAACCAGGTGAGGATGGATACCATGCGGCCTACCGGGAGTTGTGGGAGGAAACGGCGATTGGCCGGGATGCGATACAGCTGTTCCACATGATGACGCTCTCCTACCCGAAGGAAGGAACGGTTCTTGAGGTTTATGCAGGAACGCTCCTGCAGGATGTGGATATCCATGGTGAAGAAAACCCGCTGCAGTGGATAACTGTGGATGAAAATTTCATGGATACAACACGATTTGCTGGGAGAGGGAATATAGCCCACATGCTTGCTTATTATTGGGAGGCGGCAGCAGACGAGACAGGCCGGCATATACGGCAGGCTGAACAGCACCTAAAACAATAATAATTACTATTTTTGATATTGACAAATATATTGGGATTGGGTATACTAAGAATCATCAAGGGAACAGGAAACGTTTTCCTTTGCAGAAGCGTTTTCTCACAAGATTCCCAAAGAACAGAAACTGACTGTGGGTAGCGGCATCGGACAGTGGATGCTGCATGATGGGGCAGCTGTTGCTCAAGAAAAGGAGGTTGCATCATGGCAGAGTTAAAGGGATCAAAGACAGAGAAGAATCTGGAGACCGCATTTGCAGGCGAGTCCATGGCGAGGAACAAGTATACCTATTTCGCTTCCAAGGCGAGAAAAGACGGATTTGTTCAGATTGCGAATATTTTTGAAGAGACGGCTAACAATGAAAAAGAGCATGCGAAAATGTGGTTTAAGCTTTTGAACGGCGGTATCGGAAGCACGGCTGAGTGCCTGGCCGCAGCTGCGGAAGGCGAGAACTATGAGTGGACGGATATGTACGCAACGTTCGCTAAGGAAGCCAGAGAAGAAGGGTTTGATGATATCGCAAGGCTATTTGAGGGCGTAGCTGCGATCGAGAAGGAGCATGAGGAAAGATACAGAAAGCTCCTGGCGAATGTGGAAGGCGATCTGGTATTCTCCAAGGACGGAGATGTGATCTGGCAGTGCTCAAACTGCGGGCATATCGTAGTGGGCAAGAAGGCTCCTGAGGTCTGCCCGGTTTGCGCGCATCCGCAGGCATATTTCCAGGTGAAGGCTGAGAACTATTAATAAAAGCGGATCTGGCGCGGCTTAGGAAAGAACTGAGCGCGTAATGAAAAGGCTGCGGTATCAGGAGGCGTATGCAGGTTTATGCATGCGCTCTTCCTGGTAGCGCAGCCTTTTCGTATAGAGCTTCCATCGGTTATGTCTGTTCCCCGCTTTGCTTATATATGAAATCATAGAGATTCATGGAATTGATCAGAGCCGCCACCTCGTCGATGGATTTCTTGCCGAACTTTTTCAGGATATTATGAACCTGCGTTTTGACAGTGGACATCTCCACATGACGGAGGGCGCAGATTTCACGGCGGCTTTTGCCGTCGAGAAGAAGGCGGAGCAGTTCCAGTTCCGTCTGGGTAAGGGAAGAAACGATGGTTACGGCAAACAGGAAACTGGTCTCATAGGATTTCACCCGTTTAAATTCGCCCAATATTTTGCTCGCAAGCTCCGGACGAAGCGGGCTGTTGTTATGGTAAGCATTTCGGATACTTGTGAGCACCTCCTCTTTTGGAGCATTTTTCAGAAGATAATCACAGACCCCGAGCTGAAATGCGGTAAAAATCAACTCATCTTCTTCATATACGGTAAGAATGATAATTTTGGGATTTAGGCCGGCGTGATAGATTTCCTCTACTGCGCGCAGGCCGGCATCCTTTTTTTCCATTTCGATATCCATCAAGATCACATCCGGCTGGTATTCCAATGCCTTTTTTACGGCCATTTCTCCGGTACTCACATCAGCGACAACTTCACAATCATCGGCTGAAGAGACAATTTTGGTATAGAGCCGGCGGATCGGTTCCATATCTTCTGCGATCAGTACGCGTATCATTTGGTCTTTCATTGGTATATCCTCCAGTTTATAAGATGAGTTTGGAAAGATTCGGGAGCAGGATCCGGAAGGTGGTTCCTTTTCCTTCCCGGCTTTCTACAGAGATCCTGCCGTTATGGGCCTTGACGATACGATAGGTCATAGTCAGGCCAATTCCCCAATGCTCTGTAATGGGCTGGGAAGAGAAAAAGGGATCAAAAATATGAGGCAGATTTTTCTGTGTGATCCCTGGCCCCGTATCGGTGATGGAAAGTGCAATCCAGTGGTCGATTGCCCGCAGTGTGAAGGTCAGATTTCTGCGCTCCTGCGGCAGGCTGCGCATGGCGTCAATCGCGTTGGTTACGATGTTATGGATCGCCTGTTCAAAATAGTTGGCGTCCACCATTGCATCCGGGATCTGGCCGGCCGTGCGTATATCTACATGATATCCTTTCAGATCAGAAGCCATGCGTTCCGTCATTCTCTCAAGCAGCGCCTCCAGATTGGTATTTTCCAATATGAGTTTGGAAGTCTTAGTACTGCGATGAATGATATCCAATCGGTTATATAGATTTCTGCAGCGTTCCGTGATATGTTCTACCTCATCCTGATTCTGCGGGGCAACTTCCAACATTTGGATTTCAGCCTGAAGGGCCAGAAGCTCGTTTTTCATATAGTGGCAGAAGGTTTTTGAGGTAGTGTTGGAAGCGTCAATCTGCCTGGAAATGGTAAAATCGTTGCTGTTGAGCTTTCTGCTGACTATGGCCAACATGATCACACTGGCTCCCATAAGAAGCGATGCAAAAAATAAATAGTATGGGAAAATCGTGTAAACAGCCGTGTTGCTCCATAAAGTGAGGGAAGTATAACTTGTATAGCTGGATATCTTGGAATAGCGGATCATGTGTTCAGGTATCTGGCCGAACAAAACCAGATAAGAAATCATAATCAGCGTATAGCTGAAAGTTTCTCCATAGGCAAAGTATTTAAAGTACGGAAAGGAATAAATCTGCCGGTTTGCCTGGAACAGATTCAGGATGCTGATAAGGACGAATCCGCTGTTTGCAGCGATGGTAATCATATGCGTTATGTTCAGAAACAGCTGATACTGTCCCGCATCCATGATATAGGGATAGAAGAAAATATACAAAAGCCTTTCAACAAGCGGATCAAAGAGGATAAATTCAGCGGCCAGCAGAACGGAAACGATTTTTCGATAGCGCCGGATCCTGCTGGCAACGTTTTTATTCTGATAAGTCAAAGAAAAAAGACAGCCGAAAAATATGGTGAGCAAAGAAAACAGATTCATAAATCGGATCAGCATATCCTTCGATATAGGAAGAAACATGAGCGCTTTCCAGGTTGATTTGGGAAGCTGGAAATAATTTTCGAGAATATTGTAATACCGGACATCTTTCGACAGATAAAGGATCATAAAAAGAATGGCCAGAGCATAAAAAAAGACCGTACTTACCAGATATTTAACGGAAGTACGCATGTCGCGCTGAAAAATCAAAAACAGCATGAAAATAATAAAAGCGGATAAAAAGTATAGCATGGCATTCTCTTTTCGTTGAATTTGCCTGAAAAATAGGCTAAACTTGATCTACGACAAGTATGCCACATGATCAGGCGAGGGGTCAAGAGGCTATGGAAGTACAAAACTTATGAATCGTTACAATTCAGCCTTCAGCTGAATTGTAACGGCAACCGGCCATTCCAATCGCTTCGCGATAGGCCGGTTGCTTTCTGCCGGTACGTTTTCACACGGTCTGCGCAGCTTGTGCGCAGACCTGGCTGAGTAGTAACTATGAATCTTACTTTCACAGCTCTGGTTCTCCTCGATTTTGCCCGGCGCCAAAGCGCTTCGGAATGGAGGAAAGGATGAAAAATACGAGGATTCTGCCCTGCTTTTGGCGGATGCTGTGCTGTTTTGCCGCCTGCCTGCTGCTTTCAGGCTGTGCCGGAGGGGGCAAAACGGAGGAAGCGAGGCAGACAGAGAGACCAGAGAAGCGTGAAACGCTGGATTTCTATATCTGGAGCGACGAAGAAAGCTATGTGGGACAGGCGGCGGAAGCCTATAATATGCTGAAGGGATGGGAAGCGGTCCGGCTGCATGTAATTCCGAACCAGGAGCATGAGGAATGGCTGAATCAGTACGCTCCGTCCTGCGGAGCGGATCTGATCGGGCTGCGCGGCAACGCGAACCTGGTAGAGATGGAGAACAAAGGGGCTTTGCTGGGATTGACGGAGTATCTGAAGGACAGCGATCTGGACGTGACGGCGTTCGGAAACATGTATAATGAGATCGCCTATGAAGGCGAATATTATGCCCTTCCTACCAGGAGCACATGCTGGGCGCTTTTCTATAACAAGGAACTCTTCGATGAAGCGGGACTTCCTTATCCAACGCAGATGACCTGGGATGAATACCTGGAACTGGCGGAAAAAATGACCTGGACGGACGGAGAGGAACAGGTCTGGGGAGGATATTTCCCGCCCTGGATCTATTATATAAGCGCAATACAGGAAGGGTATTATCTGCTTGACGACGATTTGGAGCCGGTGGAAGAAAGCCTGGCGCTTTTGAACCGGATGTATGAATCCGGCACTCATATGCCTTACGAACAGATCAAAGACCGGGGAGACGACTGCAGGTATGACTTTGAAAAAGGGAATATCGCCATGATGGCGAACGGAGAGTGGATGGTGAACATGCTGCTGGAAGACGCGGAGGCGGGACGCTCTGTGCCGGAATGGGATATCGCTCCTCTTCCTGTGCCGGAAGGGACGGAGGGAGGAATTACAGTGGGCATGTATCAGTTCGCAGCGATTACTTCCACATGCAGCGCTCCGGAGGAGGCGTTTGAATTTCTGATATTTCTGTGCGGAAAACAGGGGGCGGAGATTTATGCGAGAAATGCGGTGATCCCTGCCTATTCCAGCGAAGAGATCAGGGATATTTATGGGGAGGCTTCGGGAACGGCGCATTCGGATATCTTCTTTTTGGCCCAAAAGGTCCAGGAACAGCCAATGTGGTACGGATATGACAGGCTTTTAAGCCTTTTTAAAGAAGACGCGGAAAAGTATTTAATGGGGGAGATTACGCTGCAGGAGGCGATGGGGGATTTTGAAGAAGGCAGGAAGGAAATCCTGCGGTCTTCCAGCGCGGGATAACGACCCGGTCTGCGGGAACATCCTTTTTCATGCGGCAGGGTGAAAATTTTGCTGCATGAAAAAGGATATTTTTTCGTAAAACCAACAAAGAGCGCAAAAAATGATGAAAGGCTCTCAATTATTAATAAAAAATGTATAGAAAATTGGGTTGATAAAATATCAACCTATGCAATATGACGAATGTGCGCTATCATATTTACAAGCATAACGGAAGGCCTTCTCACTTCAGACAGCAGCTCCCATAACGGAGGGAGCATAAAGTGAATCTTATTGTAACTGATCCGAAAACCGTTTTTATGGTTTGGATTCCATGAAAGATGTTTGGCATCTTGATTAGGGAGGAAAAACTCATGAAGAAAAGCAAAGTAATTGCGTTGCTGCTGAGCGCGGCAATGGTATTGGGCATGACCGGATGCGGCGGCTCGGATGCCGCTGAATCTGCCGCGGATTCCGGCAGCGCGGCCACAGAGGCGGCCGCAGATGAAGGAAGCGGGGAACAGGCGGCTGCAGAGTCCGCGGACAGCGAAGAAAAAATCGTGCTGAATTTCTATGAGCATTCAGATAACGAAAAGGTGGCGAATCTGCAGGCGGAAGCTTATATGGAAGCGCATCCGAATGTGCAGATTAACGTTTCCATCATCGCGAACGATGATTATGACGATAAAATCAAGGTAATGCTTTCCGGAGGCGCCGATGTGGACGTGATGTGGATCAGAGGCGGCGACCAGGTAAGGCAGATAGCGAACGGCGGCGCGCTGCTGGCGCTGGATGATCTGATGGCGGCCAATGATGTGAATTTTGAAGATTACGGACAGATGGGAAAGGCTTATCAGACCGGCGGCAAAACGTATGGACTGTGCACAACCAAGTCCTGCTGGCTGCTGTGGTACAATAAGGATCTGTTCGACGCCGCGGGCGTTGACTACCCGATTGACCTGACCTGGGACGAATACGCGGATCTGTGCGCTCAGCTGAATACGGATGAGCTTCGGGGAGGCATTGCTGTAAACTGGATCATGAATACAGGAGCGGCAGCAGCCGGAGAATATCTGACGGATGAAAATCTGACCAGGACCAAAGAATATGTGGAATTCCTGAACAGAATCTATAATGAAGATCAGTCCAATATGAGCTTGGAAGAGATGTCCGGTTCCTTTGATGTAAACGCTATTTTTGCGGAGGGAAGCACCTATATGATGCTGAACGGCGACTGGACTTTCCTGCTCTTCCCGGATTCTGATCCGCAGTTTGAGTGGTGCGCGGCCCCCCTGCCGCATTTCGACGATGTAGAACTCAACAGCACAGTGGGTTCCACGGCGGCATATTGTATCAACGCGAAGACCGAGCATCCCGATGTGGCGTTTGACTTCATTAAGTTCTGCAACTACAGTGAAGAAGGCGCTCAGATTTATGCGGAAAATGCGGCGGTTCCCGCATATCCCAGCGAGACGGCTCTGGAGACCTATAAGCAGAGCGTTACCACTCCGGGTACGGAATATGTGTTCGA
>USKC01000056.1 GCA_900555195.1 uncultured Lachnospiraceae bacterium | reverse complement strand
CCCGCTTGACATTGGGAATCAATCCTTCGTTACAGTAATATTTTAAAGCCTGATAGGTCATGTCTGTTTCCCTGCAGACCTGCATCATTGTGTACATATTATCACTCCTTATTTTGGATATATCACCTCAGACCTCCAAAGCGGCCATTCAGATGGCCCAGCCGGACGGCGCGTAAGTGCCGACATTTTCAGATGGCTCTGGCAAAGTACATGGGGCGCCTGAGAGGATTCAAAGCGCATGTGTGCCTGGCGCCTGCCTTCGGGCTGGAGCATCTGAACGACTGCATTTGGCCAGTAAATTTTGTGAAAAATTTGTGTAGAGGTATTGACCGGTTGTTACTACCGGATAATATAATCGGTTGCATGAACCGGAAGAAACAATCGCATTATAGCATGAAATGAATGCTGAAGCAAGTAAAGCTTGCGATTCAAATGAAACTATCGTTACAATTCAGGCTTTGGCTGAATTGTAACGGCATCTGGCCAAAGCCTGAAGCGTAACAAACATCAGACAAGAATTGTAACAAATATCAGACAAAACAAGGAGGAACAAAATCATGGACAAATTTACTTTTTCTTATCCGACGAAAGTGTATTTTGGTGAAAAGATCGCGGTGGAAGCCTTAAAACAGGAACTTCCGAAAGTCGGAAAGACCGTTATGCTGGCTTACGGCGGGGGCTCGGTCAAGAAGAATGGAATTTATGAAGAGCTGAAGTCCCTGCTCGAAGAGGAAGGGAAAGAAGTGGTGGATTTTTCGGGAATCATGTCAAATCCCACTTATGCGAAGGCGCAGGAGGGAGCTGCTCTGGCCCGTGCCCGTCAGGTTGACTTTATCCTGGCCGTGGGAGGCGGCAGCGTGATCGACTGCTGTAAGGTGGTATCGGCGCAGGCCATGACGGAAGAAGATATCTGGACGATGGAGTATGTTAACGGGAAGTTCCCTGCTGCAGGCATTCCGATGGGCGCTGTTGTGACCGCATCCGGAACGGGAGCGGAGATGAATTCCGGCGCGGTGATCACCTATGAAGAGAAAATGTGGAAGGGGCCGATCGTCGGGAACGGCACAGACTTCGCGATTCTGGATCCGCTCTACACCGCTTCTGTTTCGCCCATGCAGGTGCTTTCCGGCGCGTTTGATACGCTCAGCCATGCCATGGAGACATATTTGGGCAATTCCGACCAGGATAATGTATCGGATGATGTGGCGTTGGCGATCATGCGCAATACGGTCGTGAACATGCGCCGCCTTCTGACAGATGTGAACGATATGCAGGCCCGCGGCAATCTGATGTGGGATTCGGCCATGGCGGAAAACGGCATTCTGAAGGTGGGACGCCTGACTGATTTCCAGGCGCACCAGATCGAGCATCAGCTCGGCGCTTATACAGACTGCAATCACGGTCAGGGGCTGGCGGTCATCCATCCGGTGTATTACCGTCATATTTTAAAGGATGCGCAGGATAAATTCGCCCGCTTTGCCAAAGAAGTATTCGGTCTGGACAGCGCAGAGGAAGGTGTGGAAGCCCTTGCTTCCTTTATCCGGGAATGCGGCCTGCCCACCAGGCTTTCTGAATTGAAATCCAGGGTGGAGATCACGCCTAAGGTGCTGCGCCAGGTGGCGGATACCAGCAATATCATCGCATGCAATCCCCGTAAGCTGGACGGAGATGAGATTTATGACATTCTCTGTGAATGCCTGTAAAGCACCCGGAAGGAGAGAAGCGTATGAAAAAGAAAAGCGGGCTCCTTTCTGTGGTGATTGCGGCGGCGGTAATCGCGCTCGCTTTTGTGGGGTATAATGTCTACCGCCATCCGGCCATGTTCCTAAACCTGTCGGATGGCTCCCTGGGGGCGGATGAAGTGGAAGCCCTTCGGGCGCAGATCGCGGCGCAGGAGGAGAAAAAAGTCCTGGTGGCATATTTTTCCTATTCGGGAAATACGCAAAGGGCGGCAGAAGCACTGCGTGAACAGACCGGGGCGGATCTGTTTGAAATTTCTTTGCAGGAGGCGTATTCCAACGTATACATGCAGTCCAACTCGCAGATCCGCAGCAAGGCGAGACCGGCTCTTTCCAAGACGGTGGAAAACATGGAGGAATATGACATCGTATTCATCGGCTATCCGGTGTGGTGGCATGCTACGCCGGCGCCGGTCAACAGTTTTTTGGAAAGCTATGACCTGACAGGCAAGCTGGCCATTCCCTTTTGTACAAGTGGCGGCAGCGATATTGAGGAAACCATGCCGACATTTCTGGATTCCTGTGAAGGAATCGCCGTATATGGAGCGAGAAGAATTTCCAGTCCCGTGCAGATTGCAGGCTGGCTGGAAGAATTGAACCTGAATCTGGGCAATGTCTAAAGGATTAGATAATATGAAGTGACCCCACATTTGTAGCAACGTGGATTTACCTGTATACTGGAGTTTGACAACAACAATGGTAACAGGGATTACCGCATACAAAAGGAGGCCACCTATGAATAGAATAATCAAAATCGGCATGGATGTCCATAGTAAAAATTACACTTTATGTGCAATGGAGCCCACGATCGGGGCAGAAGACCGGATCTTCGGGGAAGTACAGGTCGCCCCGGACTACAAAGAAGTCATCTGCTTCATTGAATCCCTGAAGATGAAACTCGGTTTCTGCGATGATTATTCTATTGAATGCGGTTATGAGGCTGGCTGCCTCGGCTATACCCTTTACCACCAGCTTACAGGCGCCGGGGTCAAATGTGTCATACTCGCGCCAACAACCATGCTTACCCAGCAGGGGAAGCGGATCAAAACGGATAAACGTGATGCCCGTCTGATTGCACAGTGCCTGTGTTACGGCGGTTACCATCCGGTTTATATCCCTACCGGCGAAGACGATGCTGTCAAAGAGTATCTCCGTATGAGAGATGATCACAAGCTGGCACTTAAGAAGCTGAAGCAGCAGATCAATGCGTTTGTCCTTCGGCACGGACAACAGTACAGCGGGACAAAATGGACCATTAAGCATGTCACCTGGCTGAAGAAACTGGAATTGGATCCGATGTATCGGGAAACGCTGGACGAGTACCTGGCCTCCTGTGAGGAACAGGAGGCAAAAATCGAGCGTTACGATAAGAGGATTGAAGAAATCGCTTCCGAAGCCCGTTATCAGGAGAATGCAAAAAAGCTGGGCTGCTTTCTGGGGATCCGTACGCATACGGCGCTGTCCCTGATTGTGGAAACCGGAGATTTTAAGCGGTTCGCTAAGGGGAATACCTATGCGGCATTCCTGGGACTGGCACCTGGAGAGCATTCCAGTTCAGACAACGTGAACCGGCTTGGGATATCCAAAGCAGGAAATACACATCTGCGTTGTCTGTTAATTGAAGCCGCAAAAGGCATCTGTAAAGGAGCCATCGGACATAAGTCCAAAGAACTCCGGGCAAGGCAAAGCGGACAGCCTGCTGAGGTGATTGCATACGCCGATAAAGCGAATACCCGGCTTCGAAGCAGGTATTATAAAATGATCCGCCATGGCAAGAAGAATGTGGCAGTGGCAGCTGTGGCAAGAGAACTTGCATGCTTCATCTGGGGCATGATGACAGGAAACATCAGCATCCGCCCCAAGGGGGATACATCAGGTCCGGCTGTCAGTCAAGGGTAAAATGCACCGCTGCGCGGCCCCTGACAGCCATCCGTCCTGGATGTAAATCGTAATCAGGCAGCAATCAGCAGTAAACTGCAGCCAGCTGCCAGGACAAAAACAATTGAATATCTGTCAGTATCTGTAAGGGGCTGTGATCCCTGTAAGGTTCGAGCTATCTGCGTTCCTCCTATGTTGGCCCTTCGGTGATCCACGTTTTTAGATCGCAGAGCTCTCGGCGGAACCATTAGCCTGTCGGTAACCAATCCACGAATAACAGAGTGGCCACATGCCGGGAACTGTTAAATCAGAGCTCCTTTCAGATGCTGACAGATCACACAAATGTGACAGTCAAGAAAAAGTTTGCTGGATACGGCATTTATCTCTTGACAAAAGTCACTTCATAACAGGAGAATATTGGATAATCTTCTGGAAAACAGCGAGAAATATGCGCAGGTGAAGCCTGTACAAGTACAGATTCGGCTCGAAGAGAGGCACAATAGCGTGTTCCTGGAATGGAAGGATAACGGAAAAGGGGTACCGGAAGAAAAACGGGAACGGATTTTTGACCGGTTTTACAGGTGCGATGAAGCAAGAAATGAGAAGGGAAGCGGGATCGGGCTGTATGTGGTGCGCTATATCATGGAGCGCCATGGAGGAACCGCGACGGCGTACAATGACGGTGGCCTTGTGATTCGGTTAGAATTTCCTAAGGAGAATGCAGATGACGAAGATATTGATTGCTGAAGATGATGAAAAGATTGCGCAGCTGGAACAGGACTATCTGGAGAGTAACGGGTATGAAACAAAGATAATAAAGGATGGGGCGCGGGTGACTATATTACCAAGCCCTTTGACCCTTCCCAGCTGGTGGCCAGGGTTCGGTCTCACTTAAAGCGCTATGCGCGACTTACTTCGGACCGGGGAGGGACCCTGGGCAATGCGCCTGAACGGATCGTGATCGGTGACCTTGTCATCGAACCCAAAACCTGGAGAGTCTGGAAGAAGGATGTGGAGATCAGGCTGCCGAACCGGGAATTTGAACTGCTCCGGTTCCTGGCGGAGAATCCCAATATTGTATTTTCCAAAGAGGCGCTGTTTGAGAAGATATGGGGATGCGACTACATATCTGATGCGGCCACCGTATCTGTCCATATCAACAGATTAAGAGAAAAGATTGAAGAGGATGCCCGTAATCCCAAGATCATAGAAACGGTCTGGGGAGCGGGCTATCGCCTGTCTTTGGAACGCTGACGGGACAGACGGGAAATGGAGGGAAGAGAAAATGTGGCTTATCTATGCAGTAGGCTCTGCATTTTTCGCAGGAGTGACTTCCATCCTGGCAAAATGTGGGATCAGGAAAACAGATTCCACCGTTGCGACGGCCATCCGCACGGTGGTGGTTCTGATTTTTTCATGGATCATAGTGCTGGCGGCGGGTTCCTGGAATCAGATTTCATCGATCAGGCCCCAAACCTTGTTGTTTTTGCTTCTTTCCGGAGCGGCGACAGGAGCGAGCTGGCTTTGCTATTTTAAGGCGCTGCAGCTGGGAGACATTAATAAAGTGGTGCCCATCGACAAATCCAGCACAGTTCTGACCATCCTTATGGCGCTGATTTTCCTGCACGAAGGGATCTCCTGGCCCAAGGCCCTGGCGGTTGCGGCAATCGCTGCGGGCATTTTTCTGATGATTGAAAAAAAGGATGTAAAGGAGCGAGTGATCGGTGGAAATGGAAGCTGGTTCCTCTATGCGGTTCTTTCCGCCTTTTTCGCCAGCCTGACCGCGATTCTGGGGAAAATCGGCATCACGGGGGTGGAATCCAACCTGGGCACAGCGATACGCACCTGTGTGGTACTTGTCATGGCATGGATGATGGTGGGCGTCCAGGGAAAGAAGAAAGAACTGCGGGAAATTCCCAAGCGGGAATTGATCTTCATCTGCGCTTCAGGCGTGGCAACGGGCGCTTCCTGGCTATGCTATTACCGGGCGCTGCAGGAAGGGCCGGCCAGTATCGTGGCCCCTGTGGATAAGCTGAGCGTGCTGGTGACGGTCGCATTTTCCTATTTTGTATTCGGGGAAAAGCTGGGAAGGAAGCAGGCGGCCGGTCTGGCGCTTCTGACGGCGGGCACCATCGCGATGGCGCTGCTGTAAAGGGGTTCTTAAGCAGGGTACAGATAAAAAATCTGAGCGGCACAATGCTGCCAGCCTGAATCGGCGGGCTGCGTTGTGCCGCTCAGATTTTTTATATGCACCCTCTGAAACAGAAAATACTTGACCGATTGTAACAACCGGTTGTTACAATAGCCTTGTAGGCAGCATTTGAAAGGATGTGCGGATTCGCCATGGGTAAAGGAACAGGAGGCAGAAAATGAAAGAGGATTGGAAAACAGGTATCAAAGAGATGTTTGGACAGGATGAATGCGATCTCTTCCGTACGGATCCGGAATTTACGGAAATCATGCTGAACTTTTCACAGGGAGAGGTTCCGGAAAAAAGCAGGCTGACGGAGAAGGAAAGAATGCTGTGCATCCTTTCTGTGCTGTTGGGCTGCCAGGGAAAGGGCGAGTTCGGCCATATGCTTCATGCGGCCCTGAACCGGGAAATTTCCCCTGTGGCGATCAAGGAGGTTCTGTATCAGGCGGCGGCCTATCTGGGAATAGGCAGGGTGTATGATTTCCTGGAAATGACCAATCAGATCATGGAGCAGCATGGAATCGCGCTGCCGTTGGAACCCCAGGGCACGACGAATGAGGATACCCGCTTTGAGAAGGGATTGGCGAAGCAGGTGGCATTGTTCGGCGCGGATATGGAGAAGCGGCAGACGGATGGGCCGGTTCTGAGGCGGAATATCAACCGTTGGCTTGCGGCCAACTGCTTTGGAGATTATTATACCCGAAACGGTCTGAACGATCAGGAGAGGGAGATGATTACTTTCTGCTTCATCCTGGCACAGGGAGGCTGCGAGAATCAGCTTCGCGGCCATACGGCAGGCAATCTGGGCGTGGGAAATGATAAGGAAAAGCTGTACAGCGTGGTGGAACAATGCATGCCCTATATCGGATATCCCCGCAGCCTGAACGCGATGAGCATCATCGATGAGGTGGCGGGCAGGATGGAAGCGCTGTGAGAGCTGCTGTTACAATTCGGCCAAAGGCTGAATTGTAACGAGCTGCCTTATAACGGAAGATGCCGTCTGTGACGGCACGGGTTGGAGGATGTTATGATTTTTTATTTTACTGCAACGGGGAATAGTCTGTATGCGGCCAGATATCTGGAGAAGGAACTGGTGAGCATACCGCAGGCGCTAAGCGGCGGCAATCTGTCTTTCAAGGCGGATCGCATCGGGATCGTCTGTCCGGTCTACGGGCATGAGGTGCCCGGGATGGTGCGGGAATTTCTTGAAAAGGCCACGTTTGATACGGAATATTTCTATATGGTGCTGACCTATGGAAACAGGCACGGAGGAGCGGCGGAACTGGCCGAACAGCTTTGCCGTTCCTGCGGCATTCATCCTGCATATATTCAGGTTGTGATGATGGTGGATAACTGGCTTCCCAGCTTTGACATGCAGGAACAGCAGAAGATTGATAAAAAGGTGGAAGAGCAGCTGGAGAAGATCAAAGAAGAGATCGATGGACGCAAACACGGCATTTCCGAGGTGACGGATGAGGACAGGGCGGCGCATCGTCAGTTCCTGGCCAATCAGGCTAAGCTTCCGACGGATGCCTGGCAGCATCTGATCCGGATAGGGGAAGGGTGCATTGGCTGTGGCATCTGTACCCGGGTCTGCCCTTCAGGCAGCATTCATATAGAGGGCGGAAAGGCAGTCTTTACGCCTGGAAGCTGTCAGACCTGCCTGGCCTGTGCGCATCACTGCTCGCAGAAAGTGATTGGGCTGAATTGCCCGGAAAAAAATCCAACAGCCAGATATCGGAACGAACATGTATCCCTGCAGGATATTATCGCCTCGAACTGCCGGGTTTAATCTGCTGTGCGCCTTTCCCGCAGAGGTAGCCGATACAGATGAACAGGCCCATGATGGCCAGATAATCCAGAAAGAAAAACAGGCGGGGCTCTTCATAATCGAAGAAGACAAAATGGCTGCGCAGGAACAGATAATCCGGCAGATCTCTCCGGAAGAGGGCATAGATTCCATAGACTGCGATGCAGAAAGCAGCCAGCCGTGCCAAAATGGTGCAAAAACGGGGCAGCTTTGGAAGAAGCTTTTTGGCAATTCCCATCATGACCGTCCAGTTCAGGCCCAGATGCAGGGACAGGAAGAGGAAGCCCCAGTAAGCGGAAAGCATGTGCAGCGTTCTGCCAAAACTTGCTCCGCCGTTTATGGGCAGGAAGGCAAATACATATCTGGAAATGAGCACCGCGCTGAGCAAGGACGCCAGCATGGAAAGAAGCACCAGGACGGCAGAGATGGTCTGGAGCGTCCGGAAAGGCGTATAACGTCCTTTCGTCAGATTGCGAATCCACTGTCTGTTCAGGACATGATGCAGAATGAACAGCAGGAACAGGGCTGCTCCGAGCCATTCATGTGCTGTTCTGCCAACCAGTTCAAAAGCCATGAGCAGCATCAGCAGGATGGTCATGGCGAGATCGGTGATACACTTGATGATCGTTGTGGGCTTCATTGTGGAGTCCTCCTGTGTTTTTGATAGCCGCCCGGCAGATGCGGGCGGCTTTTGCGGTGGGGATATATGGGATTACCCAAGGAGTTTACCTGGAGGTAACTGCATTTGAGCGGAATGGGGATAAAACTACCCATTTTAAGAGCGGACAAAATTGGTAAACACAAAGGGTTCCTGAAGAGGCAGAGGAATGCCGAATTTCTTTCCCACTTCCATGCATTTCAGGAAATAGGCCATATTTTGTCCGAGAACGCGCATAGTCTGTATGCCTTCCAGGTCCTGCTTTACCTCTTCCGGAGTGGTTCCGTGCACCATATTCCAGTACCTGGAAGTGATGATGGGCATCTGCATCAGGCCGAAATATTTGTTCAGTTGATCCCAGGTAGCAGTGGTCCCGGCACGCCTGGCGGAGATGGCCAGGGCGGCGGGTTTCAGATAAAACCGGTTCCCGCCTCCGTTTAAATCCGCATAAAAGGCGCGATCCAAAAAAGAGGTGATGGCGCCGGAAGCGCCGCCCCAATGTACCGGGGAACCGAATACGAAGCCGTCATAATCCCCGGCAATATCCAGAAATTCATTGACGGTATCGTTAAGCACACAGCGGTTTCGGCCTGTGCACTGATGGCAGGCGATACAGCCACAGATCGGCCGGTTGCCTATCCAGAATACATCTGTGTCGATGCCGTTTTGGTTGAGTGTGTCAGAAACCTCGCAGAGGGCCGTGTAGGTGCATCCCTCCCTGTGCGGGCTGCCGTTTACTAATAATACTTTCATGATTTTCCTCACTTATCTGATAATAAAATTATAGGATAGATGGCTTGCTTTGCCGCAACCGCCCGGACAGGCCGGATTGAACGGTCACGTTTTGCTATGGGAAAGGATCCAGTCCAGAATGGATGTATCATCGAACAGCACATTTCCGCCGCCATGATAATTGCCGGTAATCCCGCGCTCATTGAAGTAACTGTTATCCGGAATCTCCACCTGCAGCACCTGGCTGATTGACGCCTCATCCCAACCTTCATTCAAGTATGCTTCATGAAGCTGTTCGTATGCATCCCGGGCCCGTTCGGAACCATAATACTCATCGTTTTCGGCCATGAAGATATAGACGGCCACGCCATTTTGGGCGATGGGAGCATAGTCGCCGTCCCATTGAGAAGCCCCATGCAGATAGGCGGCATACAGATCCGGCCGCATGGATACTGCCTGGGACATGGTTTCGCCCCCTGCAGAGTAACCGGCCGCATAGACCCGAGCCGGATCTACGGAGAAGTGTTCCAGAAAATATTCCGTCAGTTCGATGGCCTGCATGGCGGAAGTCTCTCCCCAGTCGGTAAGTTGAGCGGAAACAACGATCAGATCTTCCTCCAGCTTCGTCCAGTTAAGAAATCCGCGCCAGTTCAGATTGGAACCGGAAGAATCTTCGCCGAACCACATCATGTCGTATCCGGGCATCACCATCACCAGGGGATAGGTCCGGGCCCCGTCATAGTCTTCCGGCAGATAATAGCTGTAATGGATCGTGCCGGTCTCCCCTTCCAGGATTTGCTCTGCGACCAGCCCGGTAGGCACGGCCTCAGAACGCTCCGAAGAGGGCGTTTCCTCATCTCCCTCTATGACGGCGGCAGAGGAGGAAGGCACAGCGGTTTGAACGGGGGCCTGTGTAGAAGGTGCAGCGGATATTTCTTCTTCCATGGAAGTTTCTTCTTCCATAGAAGCTTTTTCTTCCACGGAAGTTTTTTCTTCCATGGAAGCGCGCTCTCCATCAGCCTGGGAACAGCCTCCGAGGAACAAGAGGAAGACACACAGGGCGGAGAGGAAAAGGAGATGCAGTTTTTTCATCTTGCTTCCCTCCTTTCCATCAATATCCCAGCCCCTCCAGCCAGGAGGCCACATCTGCTGCTGCGTCCGGCACATCCCGTTCGTTGATGGTGAAGCCGTCCTCGATCACCTCTGCGTCCGGCTCCAGTTCCTGGATGGTTTGGATGGTGCGTGAAAACCGGCTGCCATTGTGGACATTAAAAGGGATGATGGTTTTGCCGGAGAAATCATATTCGTCGAAAAAGCTGTATACCGCCATGGGCATATCTGCCCACCAGTTAGGATATCCGATAAAGATGACATCATATTGCTCCGGATTCTCAATATGGGAGGTGAGTTCCGGGCGGGCGTTTTCATCCTGCTCCTGGGCGGCAAATTCGATGAGTTCCCCGCCGTCCGCAGGATATACAGTGGAAGTGCGGATGGAAAACAGATCGCCGCCCACATTTTCCTGAATCATATCGGCGATGGCGCGAAGGCGGCCAACGGCCTGGCCGTTTACCGTCGAATAGCTGGCGGATGCCACCGCATCCACACCGCTGTTCTCCGCTGCGGTGAAATAAGCGATCAGGATATTGCTTCCGCCCGCATCTGTGGTTTCACTTCCCTGTATTTCTGAAGAAGCGTCTGCATCCTGCGTCTCAGAGGAAGAAGCGGTCTCATCCTGTGCTGCAGCGGAAGAAGGAACCGCCGCTGTGCTTTCCGAATTGCCGCAGGCGGTGATGGAAAAGGCGAAGAGGAGCGAAAGGCCGATCGCTCCAAGGCGCCTGTATAAGCTGTTTGTCATAAGGGGCTCCTTTCTCAGACCTTTCTGGTTTTGCCCATGTTGGTCAGCATTTCCACGGTTGCGGGATCATAGTGGGAGAAGAACAGGCTCTCGCCTTCATCCAGCGCGCGGATGGCGTTCATATCCTCTTCACTCAGGGTAAAATCGAAGACGTTCAGATTCTGTTCCATCCGCTCCCTGTGCGTGGACTTAGGGATGACGACCACATCGGACTGCAGAAGGAACCGCAGAGCGGCCTGCGCAGAGGACTTGCCATATTTGGCCCCGATCTCGGTCAGCACGGGATTGGAGAAGAAATCCTTTCTGCCTTCCGCGAAAGGCCCCCAGGATTCATGCTGTACGCCGTACTTCTTCATATATTCATGAGGAACCTTCTGCTGCTGGAACACATGGGTTTCCACCTGATTGGCGGCCGGGGTTACTTCCACGAACTGGCACAGATCGATCAGACGATCCGGATAAAAATTAGATACGCCGATCGCCCGAAGCTTTCCTGCCCGATAAGCTTCTTCCATGGCCCGATAGGTTCCGTAGTAGTCGCCGAAGGGCTGATGGATGAGCAGCAGATCAATATAATCGGTCTGAAGATTTCTGAGGGATTTATCGATGGAAGCCTTTGCCTTTTCATATCCGGCATTGGAGATCCATACCTTGGTTGTTAAGAAAAGTTCGCTTCTCGGCACGCCGCATTTGGCTATTGCTCTGCCTACAGCCTCCTCGTTTCCATAGGACTGGGCCGTATCGATCGCCCGGTAGCCTACGCTGATCGCATCCAGCACGCAGCGTTCACATTCTTCGCTGTTTACCTGATATACCCCATACCCCAGGCGAGGCATTTTGACACCATTGTTGAGCGTTGCATATTCCATATAGATCCTTCCTTTCTGAACGTGGATTCGGAGAAGCGGAAATATCCATACCATATGGGAATTCCGAGCTTTCCGGTAAGTCTGATTTTATTGTATCCGGCATCTTGCAGGAGCGGAAGTTTCCATTCGTTATGGTGTTTGAACGTAGAGGTTAACAGGATTGTGAGGGCTGAGCAGTAGCTTGGTATACATCCCCATCTCCGATTGCGGGTTGACATATACATTGTAAACAAAATAAAATATAGAATATATTCTGATAAATTTCATGAAAAACTGAAAAATACAGATAATTGTTGCGTGAAATAGAACAGTGCAGACCCGTCTGGCATTCCTGTCTGCACTGTTAGCGAGAAATGAAAAGACCGGAAGGATGGTGACCGTCATGTATAACCCTCAGCTTGAAACCTTCCTGTGCGTGGTGGAGTCGGGAAGCTTTAATAAGGCAGCGGAAAAACTGTATATTTCTCCGCCCGCTGTCATTAAGCAGATCAACCTGCTGGAAGAGAATCTGGATCTGCAGCTGTTTATCCGGACGCATCGAGGATTGGTTCTGACCAAGGCCGGGCAATCCCTGTACCAGGATGCGAAATATATCATTCAATATTGTAAGGACTCTGTAACGAGGGCGAAAAATGCGATGCAGGAAAGCGGGAACGTCATCCGGATAGGGACGTCTCCTATGACGCCCGCGCAGGTGTTGGTGGATCTGTGGCCAAAGCTGCAGGAATATTGCCCGGATACGAAGTTTCGGCTGATTCCGTTTGACAACACGCCGGAAAATGCCCGTGAGATCTTGGCAAATCTGGGGCAGAATATAGATGTGGTGGCAGGCATTTTTGACGAAACTATGCTGCAGCTGCGCAGGTGCGCTGGCCTGGAACTTTCCAGGGAGCCGATTTCCTGTGCGGTTTCGATCCATCACAGGCTGGCACAGAAAGAAAGTTTGACGGTGCAGGAGCTGTACGGGGAGAAGCTGATGCTCATGCGCAGGGACTGGAGCCATTATGTGGATATGCTTCGGGATGATATCTGGAAGAACCATCCTCAGATACAGATTGTGGATTTTGATTTTTATGATGTGGCGGCATTCAATCAGTGTGAAAATAATAACTGTGTGCTGATGGCTGTGGAAAACTGGCGTTATGTGCATCCTTTGCTGAAAATCCTGCCGGTGGATTGGGGATATACCATCCCTTTTGGACTGCTGCATGCGGAAAAACCTTCTTATGTGGTAAAGCAATTCCTGAAGGCGGTGGAAAGGGCAGTGAAAGGGGAGAAGGGAAGAGAATAGGAAAACAGGCACTATTAACCTTTTCGTATAAACACAATAACGAAGGGGCCGTTGCAAAATAGATGAGTAATTATCTATGGAGCAATGGCTCCATTTTT
>USKC01000055.1 GCA_900555195.1 uncultured Lachnospiraceae bacterium | reverse complement strand
TGATTCATGCTGACCAAAACCATGTCCTGTTCCCGGGCAAGTTTGTCCGCCCCTGTCAGTATGGTGCCTGACAGAATAGAATAATCGCCTCCATGGATATATACCATGACAGGACGCTTCTTTTGATCCAGGCCAGGAGTTAATACGTTAGACACAGACAATTTTCACTCTGTGTTTCATACTGCAGCTTTAATTTTTCAGGATGTCCTCCTGTGGCATAAAAATCACTGGAACTGCCGGCTGTCTGAACACAGATCGGCCCATTTTGTGTGCAGTCCATGACGCCGTCCCAGCATTCCGGTTCTTTGGCAGGCAAAAACCGACATTCCCTATCACATCGGCCGCCATACGGAATGCCCCGAAAAACAGCGACTCCTTCTGTCGTTTCTCCCGCTACCCTTCCGTACTTTGTCCGGACGACCGGAAAAGATTCAGAAATAGTTCCATGGTGTGTGATGCGCATAACCATCCCCCTCTTTATGTTACGAATCAGCCATGCCATATGCGGACCACAGGACAGTGGCCTACACATGGCATGGCTGATTCATAATCTCTTTATTTAAAAATTTTAATTACCCCTTTGTCGTTCAGGTTCCGCAGCAGGGAAAGCGTGATGGGAAAGCCGAACAGTCCGATAATGCCGAACAGATTCAAACCAGCCAGCATGCTGGCCAGAGTGATGACCGGATGCAGCCCTACCTGATGGCCTACAATCTTCGGTTCTATGATATTGCGGATAACGGTTATGACCAGATAGAGAACGAGCAGGCCGAAACCGATGAAATAATCTCCGATAATGAGGGAGATGATCGCCCAGGGGATCATGATGCCGCCGGTTCCCAGAACCGGAAGAATGTCAAAGACAGCGATGCAGGCGGCGATCAGAACCGCATTTGGGATTTTCATCAATAACAGGCCAATGGTAATCTCTGTAAAAGTGATGCACATGATTAAACCATAAGAAAGAATGCATTTAATTAATGTGCCGCTGACATATCCCTTGACCTCATGGATCACCCTTTGGCCGCTTTCCGGAAATTGACGGAGGATGAAGCCTGTGATAGCAGGATAATCAATCGTCATGAAAAAGCTGACAATGATGGTAATGACCAGGTTAAGGAAGGTGCCCGGAACAGAAGCCGCGAACGAGGAAACAACGCCGAGCGTCCCCATGGAAAGGTTGGAAATAAAGCTTCCGAGGGAACCGATCACATTCTCGGATATATCCTGCAAGAGAGCAACAGCAGAAGGATCCAGGGCGGAAAATGCCAATTCCAGTTCCTGAAACATTTTAGTCAGGGTAGGAAGGAGCATGGACTCATATAAAGATGGAAGCGTCAGTATGAGGTTTTTGATGAAGGAAAACAGACGGACTCCAAGAAAACACAAGAGTAAACCTGCTGCCAGAAAAAAGAGCGCTGTAAGAAGGATGGCCGGGATGGTCCGGCGGCATTTGAGTTTCTTCCCGAACCAGAGGATCGGCCGGTTCAGCAGAAAAGCGACGATAAAAGCGATAACAAAAGGACTGAAAAACGGCATCGCATATTTCAGCCCGAAATAAACGAAAGCCAGAATGATGGCCCAGAATAATACGCGGATGATAAAATTTTTTTGTCGTTCTAAATTCATAAATTGATTTGCTGCAGCATTCGTCAGTCAGATATGGCTCCCGATTTCAGACTGCATAATCCTCCTTTATTTAAAGTGTAAAGGTATTTTCAATGACCGTCAAGCATACAAGCGGAATCTTTATGCAAAATTAAGATGTGCCTTACAGGAAAGGGTCTCCACATCCAGCCGGAATATTTCAACGGATTGCAGGGAGGAGGTGGAAAAGGTCCAGTCCGGGCTGTCCGTATAGTGCTGCATCAGCGCGAGCAGCCCGGCCTTCTTTTCTTCCAAACGCTCTACGCGCTGAATGCGTCCAGTCCCAATAACACTCTGAAAGTAGGCGGAATATCCACAAGCATTTTCCCCTTTGATGAGGGAGTAGTTGGCATCAAGCTCAAACCCCACATGGGGAGAATTCTGAATGAGGGAAGCCTTTCTCCCTTCGGCCGCTCCGTGAAAATAGAAAGTTTTCTGCTCTCCATTTTCCACATATCCGAAATTCATCGGCACGATATAGATATCTCCCTCATCATAAAATCCCACACGGCAGCAGGGACAATCCAATATGATCTGACGGATCTGTTCGGGATCCGTAACCTCTCTGTCTTTTCTTCGCATAAGCGGCCTCCTGTCCATCACAAAAAAACGGACGACGATAAATAAATTATTCTCCCGTGGGAAGATGGCGGCAAGTGATAGTTAGGATATGGGTTCGGCTGCATTCTTTTTCCGCAAACCACTTTAAAAATTGGCTGTTTCTTGGCCTTGCATGTGGGAAGTCCACCCGCATGACGGCTAAACTCCGCCCCCTATGGGGCGTCAAACAACGCCGTCAGGGCGTGCGGATGAACTTCCCGCATACAAGGCCAAGAAACAGCACAATTTTCTCACAGGTTTGCGGAAAAGAATGCAGCCGAACCCTGCGCCGCAGAAGCCGGATGTCCGTGCCTGGGGAACCAGGTGTCACAAACGAGGGAGACGGAACGGCATATGCGGAGGGCTGAGTAGTAACCGGATACAGGCTGCAAAGACAATGGCTGGACATTATGCTTTGTGCGTCGTAGAATAAAGTTAATCGGTATACGCGCTGAAAGCGCAGATGGGAGAGAGAGATGAAGCTGACGATTCTGACGGAAAATACGGCGAATAAACGGGGATTTTTGGCGGAACATGGTTTATCAGTCCTGGTGGAGGCGCGGGGGAGAAAACTGCTGTTTGATACCGGGCAAAGCGGGGTTTATCTGCATAACGCGGCCGCCGCGGGAGTGAGCCTGAAGGGGCTGGATGGGATCGTCTTAAGCCACGGGCACTATGACCACACGGGAGGTCTGGAATTGTTTCCAAAAGATGAGAGGATCCCCGTTTTCGTGAGAGAGAGTGCGTTTTACGGGAAATATTCCAAAGGGAAAACGGGCCTGAGAGATATTGGAATTCCCTGGGAAAGGGAAGCGGTGGGGCATGCGTTTCATTATACGGGCGAAAAGGAGGAATTGTTCGACCATATCTACGTTCTGGGAGGGATAAAGTGCGTTGTTCCGCAGGAGCCCGCACCGACACAGTTTTTTGTCCGAAAGGGCGGGGATAGGAGCGTGGCTTCCAAGGAAATATCTTCCATGGAATTGGATTCCATGGAATTGGATTCCATGGAAGATGAGCAGCTTCTTGTGATCCGGCTTCCGGAAGGGCTGGCGGTTCTGGCTGGCTGTGCGCATATGGGAATTCTTAACTGCGTGGAGCGGGTGAAAGCTGCCTTCCCAGGAGAAAAGCTGTTTCTTCTTCTGGCAGGAATGCACCTGCGCGGATGCGATGCGAAGCGCATTCAGGATACGATAACAGGGCTGAAGGCTGCCGGGTTTACCTGGCTCATACCTGTTCACTGCACCGGGCAGGAGGCGATTGTGCGGATGCGGGAAGCGTTCGGGGATAACTGCCTGCAGGGCGAAGCGGGAAAAAGCTTTCAAATTCCCTATTGACAGAAATGGATTTATGCTATATCTTGTTAATAACAGAAAACAATAAACCTGTGAGAAAGAGTAGTAAGCTTTAGCAAATATGACAGAGAGCCGTGGATGGTGGGAATGCGGTATAGGAGCTTTTGCTGAATGGACTTTTGAGGCCGGCCCGAATACAGTAGGCGTCGGCGGGGATCCGGACCCGTTATCAGACCGGCGTGCATAATGGTGCATGCATACGCAAAGTATGAGAAGAGTGGACGCTAAGTCAATTTGAGTGGTACCGCGATAATAGGAAGTTTATTACCGCCTCAAATCCTGTAACAGGGATTTGAGGTTTTTTTATACGGTCGGAAATTTCGTTTTCTATCGTATAAGAAAAGACGCTCCGCTGTGGATGCGCACACTTTTTACATGCTTTGCGTTAAGAGATTGCTTCGCCTTTTGGAAGCGCCTCTTCCCTCAGGTTTCAATCCAAACAGAAAAGGAGAGAAAAGAGATGTCAGTAAACAAAGAAATCCCTTACAAAATCTATCTGGAAGAGAGCGAGATGCCGAAACAGTGGTATAATGTGCGTGCAGATATGAAGAATAAGCCCGCTCCGCTGTTGAATCCCGCCACATTGAAACCCATGACCTTTGAAGAACTGCGCGGCGTATTCTGCGATGAACTGGTGAGGCAGGAACTGAACGATACGGACGCATACATTGATATTCCTGAAGAAATACAGAAATTTTATAAAATGTACCGTCCCTCTCCCCTGGTGAGGGCCTACTGCCTGGAAGAGAAGCTTCAGACCCCGGCGAAGATTTATTACAAATTTGAAGGAAATAATACGAGCGGCAGCCATAAGCTCAATTCCGCTATCGCACAGGCCTATTATGCCAAGCAGCAGGGACTGAAGGGCGTTACTACAGAGACGGGTGCAGGACAGTGGGGAACCGCTCTGTCCATGGCCTGCTCCTATTTTGGCCTGGACTGTCAGGTGTATATGGTGAAGGTGTCTTATGAACAGAAGCCGTTCCGGCGTGAAGTGATGCGCACTTACGGGGCGAAGGTGACCCCTTCTCCTTCCGAGACAACCGCTGTGGGCCGCAAGATCCTTGCGGAGCATCCCGGAACAGGCGGCAGCCTGGGCTGTGCGATCTCCGAAGCGGTGGAGGCCGCTACCAGCCAGGAAGGTTACCGTTATGTTTTGGGAAGCGTGCTTTCTCAGGTTCTGCTGCATCAGACGGTAATCGGCCTTGAGACCAAAGCTGCCCTGGATAAATATGGAATTGTGCCCGATATGATCATTGGCTGTGCAGGCGGCGGCTCCAATCTGGGCGGACTGATTTCTCCGTTTATGGGAGAGATGCTCAGGGGAGAGCGCAAGTATGAGTTCATCGCGGTAGAACCGGCTTCCTGCCCGAGCCTTACCCGCGGCAAATATGTGTATGACTTCTGTGATACGGGAATGGTGTGCCCGCTGGCTAAGATGTATACGCTGGGCAGCAACTTCATCCCGTCTCCGAATCATGCGGGCGGGCTGCGTTATCACGGCATGAGCTCCATCCTTTCTCAGCTGTATGATGATGGCCTCATTGAGGCGCGCAGCGTAGAACAGACTGCGGTATTCAAGGCTGCGGAAGAATTTGCACGGGTGGAAGGAATTCTACCCGCCCCGGAGAGCAGCCATGCGATTCGGGTCGCAATAGATGAGGCCATGAAGTGCAAGGAAACGGGAGAGGAGAAGACGATCGTGTTCGGCCTGACCGGAACCGGCTACTTTGATATGGTGGCGTATGAGAAATTCCATAATGGAGAAATGAGTGATTATATCCCTTCCGATGCAGATCTGCAGGTTGGCTTTGACCAGATTCCCAAGTTCCCGGGAAATGAGATCTGAGGACAAATCATTTAATAAGGAAGATTCAAGGGGCCGCACCTCCTGTGTTCGCAGAAGGCTGCGGCTCTTTCCTTTTGACAGGCTGTTTTTATTGGAGCAGAAGAAAGAAGAGCCCTTCCGATGTAGAAGCGTTTCCATAAGCAAAAGGAATATTAAAACAGGCAAACCAAACAGTTTCGCTGCAGAAACAGTTGATTTGCCTGTTGTATTTTTATAAATGATCTTGGAACAAGGCGGATTAGGCGACTGCCTCATCCATTTAAACTGGATGCATATTACATATTTTTGGTGATCAGCTTTGCGAGTTCTCCGCCAAGCATAGGCAGGAATGCAAGGATGAGCGCCATAATCAGTTCATCGAAGGTGAGCGCTACCGTGCTGAATACAGGATTCAGGAACGGTACATAGATGCTCGCGACCATGAACAGTATAGAAACCAGCACACATTTGTTCAGATAGCCGTTTTCAAAGAAATGCATCTTGAAGATGGAATTCGTTTCGGAACGGGCGGAGTATGCACGCAGAAGCTCGCCCAGAACCAGGGTGAGGAAGCAGGCGGTTCTCGCCACTTCCAGTTCGCCATGGACAACATAGCCATATATGAAGGAACAAAGCGTTCCGGCAGCAAGGGCAACGCTCTGAATGAGCACGGCCACCGCCATCTTTTTGTTCACGATCGGCTCGCTGGGATCGCGGGGAGGGCGGTTCATGGTGCCGGGCTCTTCTTTTTCCATACCGAGCGCGAAGGCCGGGAAGGCATCCGTGATCAGGTTGATGGAAAGGAGCTGTATGGCAACCAAAGGCACCGGAAGGTTAAACAGCATGGCCAGGAAAATGACCAGGATTTCACCGATATTACAGGAGAGCAGGAAACCAACCACCTTGCGGATGTTGCTGTAGATGGTACGGCCTTCCGCTACGGCGCGGACAATGCTGGCGAAGTTATCGTCCGTCAGAATCATGTCGGCCGCTTCCTTGGATACATCTGTACCCGTAATGCCCATCGCAACACCGATATCAGCATGCTTCAGGGAAGGGGCATCGTTGACGCCGTCGCCGGTCATAGCGGCAATGTTGCCGTTTGCCCTTACGGCATCCACCAGGCGAACCTTGTGCTCCGGAGATACACGGGCGAATACATTGGTTGTCTTTACGCATTCCTGCAGCTGCTCATCCGTCATTTCATTGATCTCGCGTCCCTCTACGGTACGGTCTGTCTCAATGCCCAACTGACGGCCGATGGCGCTGGCAGTGATTTTGTGGTCACCGGTGATCATCTTCACTTGAATTCCGGCGGTCTTACATACATCAATCGCGGCTTTCGCCTCTTCACGAGGAGGATCGATCATTCCTACGAGGCCGACGAAAATGAGGTCATTCTCTTCACTGGGATCCGGATTGGCCTGTGCAACCTCACGGTAAGCAACGCCAATTACGCGCAGAGCGGACTGCGCCATTTCCTGGTTGACGGAGAGAACCTCTTCACGCTTTTCCTGAGAGAGGGCGACAACTTTGCCGTCGATTTCCATCCGGGTACAGCGGCGCAGCAGTTCATCCGGCGCACCTTTGGTATACATGCAGATGGAATCTCCCATTTGATGGAACGTGGACATCAGTTTTCTGTCGGAATCGAAGGGGATTTCCTGAATACGAGGATATTTGGCCTCCCATTCTGTTTTCTTCATGCCGTGCTTATAAGCGAGAACGACCATGGCGCCTTCAGTAGGATCGCCGATGATTGTTTCTGCCTCAGGGTTATAGGTGGAGTCGTTACACAGCAGCGCCCCTTCAATCAGGCGTTCCGGATAGGTTGCGGGCGCATTGCCGGATTCATCCGTGATTTCACCGTTGGGGCTGTAGCCGGTTCCGCTGACATTGTAATGGCCGGAAGCGTCATAGAGCTTCTGGATCGTCATTTTGTTCTGGGTGAGCGTACCCGTTTTATCGGAACAGATTACGGTAGTGCTTCCCAGCGTTTCCACTGCGCTCAGCCGTTTGATAATGGCATTGCATTTTACCATCTTCTGCATGCCCATGGCGAGAACAACGGTTACCACGACGGTCAGGCCTTCAGGGATGGCGGCTACGGCAAGGGAAACAGAAGTCATGAAGATGTCAAAGATTTCCATTCCATGCAGCAGGCCCAGCACGAAGATGATGCCGCAGATGATCAGGCAGACGATTCCCAGCAGCTTGCCGAGGCTGTCCAGCTTCTTCTGAAGCGGTGTGGATTCATCCGGGGTATCGTTGAGCATGCCGGCGATATTGCCCATCTGTGTTTCCATACCTGTATTCGTGATAATACCGCGGCCGCGGCCATAGGTGATGACGGTTCCCATGTAACCGCAGTTGATACGGTCGCCCAGGCTTGCGTCTTCAGGGAGAATGGCTGCCGCATCCTTTTCTACGGGAACGGATTCTCCCGTGAGAGCCGCTTCGTCAATTTTGAGGTTGACAGATTCGATTAAGCGGACATCTGCAGGAACATAATCTCCTGCTTCCAGGATGGCGATATCACCTGGAACTACATCTGATGAAGGCACTTCTGTGATCTGGCCGTCACGCAGCACCTTGGCATGGGGACTGGCCATCTCTTTCAGAGCTTTCAGAGCATTGCTCGCTTTGTTTTCCTGATAAACGCCCAGGAATGTGTTGAGTACAACGATTGCCAGGATGATCACGCCCTCCAGTTCTTCTCCCAAAAAGATGGAGATGACCGCGGCAATCATAAGGATGATGACGAGGAAATCCTTCAGCTGCTCCAGAATCATCTGGATCAGGGATTTTTCCTTACCGCCTTCCAGGCGGTTGCTCCCGTATTTTTCCATACGGTTCGCAGCTTCCGCTGCACTAAGCCCTGTGGAAGGATTCACACCGAGCTCTTTTGCGGTATCCTCCGGCGAGAGGCCGAAAAATGTTTTCATACGTTTGACACCTCATTCCTTTCTTTTGTCTTTCCGATACATTCAGCCCGCTTACCGAAAACGTATCGGCATATCTGAGTAAACAGGGGATGTCATAAAAAAATCAGGCATCCGCAGCCGTCTGTTCCATATTATATCAGAGATGGTGCAGGGAATAAACCATTTATTATGAAAATTTATACAAACTTCTATGATTGTCAAGCGGCTTGCCGGATACATTGCACAGTATGCTTCGAGCCCAGCCTGCAGCCCTCTGTATCTGTGCCGATCCAAGAGAAGAGGGTCGCTGCAGGCGCAGGGGGAGGCGGCGTGCTGAATGGAAACCGGCGTACAGCTTAGAAGGTATGACTGTATAAGTATAAACAGAAATGTGCGTTTATATAGGTTTTCCGCAAAAATGCGCCAATATGTTTTTCCGTACGGGCAAATCCGTTTTCAGCTGCTGTCTGCCATGAACCTCTGTTGTTTTCCTTTTTTTTCAGTGGTAATATGGTAGTAATATAACAGATCGATTCGGCCTGTCAGGATGCGGAAGGAGGAAGCGGAGTGAAAAAGGGATGCGTACTGGCAAAGACAAACAGGATGTATATGCGCTGCGCAAAGGCGGCGGGGGCGTCCTTGGCCCTGCTGGCTGTGGGGACGGCTTTCTTTTACAGCTATTCGGTGGTCAGAAGGCCGGAGCGAAAGAAGAACAAGAAGAATTATGGAAAATATGAAGCGCAGATGCGGGAGGGCATCCGTTGGTTCCGGTCTCAGAATCCGGAAAAGATATATATAAAATCGGAGGATGGACTGAACCTTTTTGCATACTATCTTCCGGCGGATGAACCCGGAAGAAAGCTGATACTCATGATGCACGGATATCGGGCGGAAGAATTGGCGGATTTTTCCAATCTATACCGTTCTTTTCATGAAGCAGGATATGATTTGCTCGTTCCCAGTCAGAGAAGCCATGGGGCCAGCGAAGGGCGTTATATCTGCTTCGGCGTCAAAGAGCGGGAAGACTGTCTGAGATGGGCGCAGTATGCTGCGGATCGGTTTGGGGAGGCATGCAGCCTGTATCTGGCCGGGATCTCTATGGGAGCGGCAACAGTGCTGATGGCGGCGGGTCTGCCGCTTCCTGGGAATGTGAAAGGGATTCTGGCTGACTGCGGATACACTTCACCGCGGGCGATTCTGAGCCATGTGCTGCGGCGCAATTTTCATCTGCCCCCCTTCCCGTTTATGAATCTGACGGAATGGGTGACTCGTCGGAGAGCTGGGTTCGGCTATTTGGATGCGGATACCCTCGACGTGATGAAGCGGTGCCAGATCCCTGTATTGTTCATCCATGGCGGAGCGGACGATTTCGTTCCGGTGGAAATGACGATGGAAAACTACAGGGCCTGCACGGCTCCGAAGGAACTGTTGATTATAGAAGGCGCCGGCCATGCGGCCTCCAGCCTGAAGGATAAAGAAACGTATGTCAATACGGCCCTGCGCTTTATGCAGAAGGCGGAGACTTGGGCGGTGCGGGAAGGCGGAGAAGGAAGCGCAGAAGAGAGCGGGAAGAAGGAAAGAGGAAGTGAAGAGTAGAACGGTGATTTTCCATATCGATGTGAACAGCGCGTTCCTGAGCTGGAGCGCCTGTTACCGGAAGAATGTGCTCGGCGAAGAGGTGGATCTGCGCACAGTTCCCTCCATCGTGGGAGGGAACCAGGAAGCGAGGCATGGAATCGTGTTGGCCAAAAGCACGCCGGCCAAAAGATATGGGATCGTGACGGGGGAACCCATTCTTACAGCCAAAAGGAAGTGTCCCAATCTGATCGTGATTCCTCCGGATTTCCACCTGTATGTGGAGTCCTCCCAGGCGCTGATCGAACTTTTGAAACGATATTCGGAGCAGGTGGTTCAGTACAGCATAGATGAGGCCTGGGCGGATTTTACCGGGTATGAACTGCTCTATGGGGATATGGAGTCCTTCGCTTGGAAGCTGAAGAAGCAGATTCGGGAAGAATTGGGCTTTACGGTGAATATCGGTATCTCAAGCAACCGCCTGCTGGCGAAAATGGCCGGGGATCTGAAGAAGCCGGATCTGGTTCATACATTGTTTCCGGAAGAAATAGAGGAGAAGCTGTGGCCTCTGCCTGTGGAAAGGCTGTTTCTGGTGGGAGGATCTGCAGCGGCAAAACTCCATGATCTGGGAATCCATACGATCGGAGATCTGGCCAGATATGATGTGAACGCATTGAAAGCCCATCTGAAGAAACACGGGGAAGTGATCTGGAATTATGCCTGGGGGAGGGAAGAGGAAGAGATGCTGGAAGCCCGGGAGGGCAATAAGGTGTATGGGAACAGCATGACCACTCCCGTAAACGTGACGGATGCGCGCTATGCCAAGCAGCTTTTGCTTTCCCTGAGCGAAACGGTGGGCATGCGGCTGCGGGCGGATCAGGCAAGGATCAGCTGTGTGAGCATTACCTTAAGGGACTGCGAATTCTCCAACAGAAACCGTCAGACACAGCTGGAGAGCGCCACGGACGTGACAGAGGAAATCTATGAGACCGCATGCAGGCTGTTCGATGAACTCTGGGACGGTAGGCCCCTGCGCCTGATCGGCATCTCCACGAGCCGCGTATCCTACGAGGAATACCGGCAGTATAATCTCTTCGACCAGGGAAGGTATGATAAGCTGGAGAAATGCAACAGAGCGATAGACACCATTCGCTCCCGCTTCGGGGAGGATGCAGTCATGCGGGCCAGCTTCCTCAAAAGCGGCATATCCCATACCGGCGGCGGGCTGAACAAGGAAAAACGGGCCAGAACGGCGGGAAAACGAAACAGCAGAGAGAAAGGCGGATATTCGGATGGCTAAAAGTACCGGCAGAAAACGGGCAGTTGGTTATCCTCTGTCAGCCGCCTGCAGGCTCCCAAGATATTCGGTGGGAGTGAGGGCGGCATATCGCTTGAATACCACGGTGAAATAGCTGCTGTTGCAGAAGCCCAGTTCCATTGCTGTGTCCGTTACGGATTTGCCCTGTGCAAGAAGCTGTTTGGCAAGGCCGATTTTGGCATAATTGATGTAGTGGCGGGGGGCGATGCCCACCTGGGTGCGGAATTTCTGCTTGAATTGGGACACGGAAAGCCTGCAGATAGCAGCGAGTTCTTCCAAAGGAAGCTCGCCGGACAGATGTTCCCGGATGTATAAAAGAACCCGTTCGATGTCCGGGGTAACAGCCTGGCCGTCGCTTCCGGGCAGGGCCATGATCTCATATAGGGCTGTCAGAAGGCAGGAAGAGGCCAGATAGCGCTGCTGCGGATGGGCGGCCAATGCGAAGGACCGCTTGATGGAATCAAAGATACGTCCCCGGCCGGGACGGAAGCGGTGCCGCGCAAGAAGGGACAGCTGCTGGATACAATCTTTGGCCGCCTGCCGGTTCAGGAAGAGAAAATGACCGGGATCGGAGACGTCCAGCTGGAACCAGATGATTTCCCCGGCAGAAAGGGGGAGAAGATTGGTGCTGTGCACCTCGTTCGGCTTCGTCATGAATATATCATAGCCGGAGAGCCCATAATCATCATCCCCTACGGTAAAGTTGATTGCACCCTCTGTCACAAAGGTGAATTCATAGGCATCCCTGTGAAAATGGGGAGCCAGCGGGGCGCATGCCTGGTTCATGGTATGCTTGCCGAACATGCGCAGTCCCGGGATGCCAAGTTCCTGATCGGTGTATACAATGCGATATTTTGAGCGATGGGAATGGTCGATCCACTCCAAGGCAGGCTGCATATATTCCTCCGTTCTGCCGGTATTTGTCGTTAATTCTGTACGGCGTATATAAATAATGGCAATACGTTTTTAATGATTTTATAATAAAAAAGAACGATGGTCAATGAAAGAGTGCTCTGACTGGCGGAGCATTTTCAAAAAACAAGCCGGCGTATGCGAAAGCCGCGTACACGGCGGGAAGAGAGGGTAAAATGAAAAGATCAGAAATCAATGCGGCAATCCGGGACATGGAGGCGCTGATTGCGGAGCATCGTTTTGAACTGCCTCCGTTCTGCCACTTTACACCGGAAGAATGGAAAACCAAGAGCAGCGAGTATGATGAGATCCGCGATAATATGCTGGGATGGGACATTACAGATTACGGGCTGGGGAACTTTGAAAAGGTAGGTTTTGCCCTGATAACCCTGCGCAACGGCAATCAGAACAATCCTAAGTATAAGAAGGTCTATGCAGAAAAGCTGCTGATGCTCAAAGAGAATCAGCACTCCCCCATGCATTTCCACTGGAAGAAGAGCGAGGATATCATTAACCGCGGCGGCGGAACGCTGATCATCCATGTTTACAATGATAAGGATGGAGAACTGGATGATACGGATGTCCTGGTAAATTCTGACGGGCGTTCTTATTATGTGCCTGCAGGCACGGGGGTGGAATTGAAACCTGGTGAAAGCATCACGCTTTGGCCGCATCAGTACCATGATTTTGACGTGGTGCCCGGAACGGGAGACGTGCTGATCGGTGAGGTGTCCATGTGTAATGACGACAATACGGATAACCGCTTCTATGAAAATGTGGGAAGATTTCCTGAGATTGAAGAGGACGAGCCCCCTTATCGCCTGCTCTGCAACGAGTATCCTAAGGCGGCAGAATAGAAAATCTGCGGGAATTTCCTGAAGATACAGAGGGCGGAAAGGGGAATCCCCTTTCCGCGGCGTGTATATCCGCAGAGGAACGCTTTTTGTTCAATGGGAAAAAACTGTTGAACAAAAAAGCTTCCAGCGTGAAGCTGAAAGCTTTTAAATCCAGTGCAGGAAAAGAGACTTGAACTCTCATGGTATTGCTACCACACGGACCTGAA
>USKC01000054.1 GCA_900555195.1 uncultured Lachnospiraceae bacterium | reverse complement strand
ACGTGAAAAAACTGGCTGTCGCCCTGGAGAAAAAAGGTTTCGTCACCATCTGGCAGAACCCGAACGACCTGAGAGCGTATTCTGTTTTCTCCACACCAAAGGCAAACGAATATTTTGAAAATGAATTTTCTGTCTATCTGGAAGAAATGAAACAGCTTTTCTCCGTCTATACCGACGAAGAACTGGCCCAGCTGTTTCGGCTGCTTATGAAGCTTTATGACGGAATCGAACGGTTGGAAACCGCTATAGGGGAGGATGGGGAATGAATGCAATCATTTTGTACGGAAGCTGCTATGGAACAGCCAAACAGTATGCAGAAGCGCTTTCCGAGCGGACGGGAATTTCCTGTGACGAATATACAAACCTGGATCGGAACAAATCCTATGACCTGATCATTTATGTCGGAGCCCTCTATGCAGGCGGGGTTCTGGGGCTTGCCAAAACCTTCCGCGGCTACCCGGAGGAACGCTGCCACAGATTTCTAATCCTTACCGTAGGCCTTGCGGATCCGAACGATCCTGTGAACCGTTCCAATATCCGTTCCGCTCTGCGCGGCCAGCTTCCCGCCCATATCTTTGAGAGCGCCCTTCTCTTCCACGTCAGAGGCGGCATTGATTACCACAGGCTGCGTCCCACGCACAAGGCCATGATGAGCCTACTTTACCATGTATCCAAAAAAACGCCTTCCGACAAGCAGGACGCTGAAACGAAGGCGATGATCGAGACCTATAACCAAACGGTAAATTTCGTGGATTTTGAAAGCCTGAACGAGGCGGTCAAAGCGATCCGCTGCCAGGCCGAATAGACGTTTTCCCACACAACAGCGCTGCAAGCCTTCCTGCCTGCAGCGCTGTTATATCGTTACAGTTCATCCTTCAGCAGAACTATAACTGCATCCGGCAATTATCTCTGCACGCGCCCTGAACCGTCTCCGCCGGCCAGTTTCTCCACTTCAGCCACGGACACCATATTGTAGTCCCCTTCAATGGAATGCTTCATGGCAGAAGCCGCCACCGCAAACTCAATCGCTTCCTGCGTGCTCTTTTGGTTCAGGAGCGAATAGATCAGGCCGGCACCGAAACTGTCTCCGCCTCCCACGCGGTCAATAATATGCAGATGGTACAGCTTGGAGAAACAATACTCATCCGATGCTGCATCATAAAGCATGCCGCTCCAGTCGTTGTCGGATGCGGATTTGCTTTCCCTGAGCGTGATGGCCACCTTTTCAAAGCCGAACCGTTCTGCCAACTGCCTCGCCACCGACTTATAGCCTTCCTTGTTCAGCTTGCCCGCATAGATATCCGTGTTCTCCGCTTCGATTCCGAACACATCCTTTGCATCCTCTTCATTGGAAATGCATACGTCCACATACTGGCACAGCTGTGTCATGGCTTCCCTGGCCTGCTGCCTCGTCCACAGCTTGCCGCGATAGTTCAGATCGCAGCTGATCTTCACGCCGTGGCGCTTGGCCGCCTCACAGGCCTGCCTGCAGATGCGCACCACATTTTCTCCCAGAGCAGGCGTAATTCCCGTAAAGTGAAACCAGTCTGCCCCTTCAAAAATGGCGTCCCAGTTAAAATCTTCTTCCTTCGCTTCAGCGATAGCAGAATGCGCGCGATCATAAATACAGACGCTGCCCCGGGTGGATGCGCCCTTTTCCAGGAAATAGATGCCGACCCTGTCTCCACCGCGGGTGATGTGTTCTGTGTTCACCCCGTATTTGCGCAGGCTGTTTACCGCCATCTGTCCGATCGCATGGGAAGGAAGCTTCGTCACAAAACGGGCATCCATTCCAAAATTCGCCAGGGATACGGCCACATTCGCTTCACCGCCTCCAAACGTCGCTTCAAAGGAATCCGCCTGCACAAAACGCAGATAATCATAAGGCTGCAGCCGCAGCATCACTTCTCCAAAGGTAATTACTTTTGCCATCTTTATATCCTCCCTTTCCTTCCGGCCTGTTGCCGTCAATCCTTTCGATTTTCTAACTTTGGCCGGACATACAAAACAGCTCCTGCCGGCCGCCTTTCTATCTCTGTACCAGATGCAGGGCAAATCCCGCAATCTCATCCTGGAAGTACGCCGCTTTATCCGTAACGGTCTCCTCACGGAAAGCAAATCCGCGGGCCTTGAAATATGCCATCGCACGCGGCAGCGTGTGGGTTGCGATCGCGATATGTCCGTTCTTTCCCAGATAAGGTTTCTTCATGATCTCGATATCATTGTCTCCCATAAAGATGCTGGAATTGCCTTCCTTCTCGGCCAATCCGAACATTCCTGCGAACAGGGCCGCAGCTGCCTTCGCTTCCTGCTCGTTCTCCGTATTGATTCCGATATGATCCACGCGCAGTCCCAGCATTGCCTTAACAGCTTCCCTCGTCAGCCGTTCGATCTCATCCCAGCACTCTCCCTCGATCAGATCCTTTTTCACCATCCAGGTTCCGCCACAGGCAATGATCCGATTGAACTTCAGATACTCAACCAGGTTCTTTTCATTCACTCCGCCCGTCGGCATCCATCTCAGTCCCGTATAGGGTCCTGCCAGCGCCTTCAGCTTGGCCACGCCTCCGTTTTGCTCCGCCGGGAAAAATTTCACCACGGACAATCCCATGCCCATCGCCTGTTCCATCTCTCCGGGCGTCGCTGTTCCGGGAATCATGAGCATCCCCTTATCCAGAACGTACCTGGTAATCTCCGGATTGAAGCCCGGGCTCACAATGAACGAAACACCCGCATCAATGGCCCGATCTGCCTGTTCCTTTGTCAGCACAGTGCCCGCTCCCACCAGCATTTCGGGCACCTCAGCCACGATATTGCGGATGGCTTCCTCCGCCGCCGCCGTGCGGAATGTCACCTCCGCTGCGGGAAGCCCTCCTGCGACCAACGCCTTTGCCAGAGGAACTGCCTTCTTCGCGTCATCAATGGCGATGACCGGGACGATTCCTATTTCATAGATTCGCTGCAATACATCCTTCATTTTTCCCTCCATTCCGAAGTGCCTTTTCAGCCTTTCTGCCTCTCCTCTTTATCCTCGTTGTCAGCCAGCCAAGTATGCATACTTGTTTGCATGCATACTTGTTTGCATGCATACTTGTTTGCATGCTTGCGCGCCTCGCTGCATAACCAGTTCTATATTATGTTCCCTTCCCAAAGGAAGGAACCCGGCACAGCCTCTCCATTCCGGCGGCTGCCCATCCGCTTTATTTCAGGACAAAGCGCATCCATACCGGGTCGTGATCCGAATAGAGATATCCCGTATCCACATTCTCATAAGCGGTCATTTCTATATTATCTGATACAATGAATCCATCCAGCGTGACCGTATAGGTAACGCCTTCCTCATATGGCATATCCGCATTTCTGGCGCTGTTATGCAGCGCCTCTCTTTCCGCTTCCTCCAGCTGATCTATGCAGAAAGTAAATCCCTCCGGCAGGCTCTTCCTGGGAAAAGGATACGCCCAGGAAGCCCGTTCCTGCCCGTCCTCTTCCATCGCCTTCAGATCGTGATTAAAGTCGCCTCCGCAGATGACATAATTGCCTTTCTCATACTCCGTCCGCATCTCTTCCGCCAGCATGGCGATCTGCCCTTCTCTCACCTCATCGCTGTTCCCATAGGCGGACATGTGCAGGGCGATGATAACCAGTTCTTTTCCGTTCGATACCTGAATGCGGTTCACGCTGTAACAGCGATCCAGATCCAGGAACTTTCCAAACGAATCAGAGACCGGCAGGCTCCTTCTTTCCGCCCCTTCGATCAGATATCTGGAATAAAATACGATTCCCGCCAGGCTCTTGCCATGAGGCTCCCAGGGCGGAACCATCAGAAACGGAGAATCATAGTTCACCGCAAAGGTTGATTCGTATCCGCCAAAGGTTTCATCCAGCAATTCATATTGATCCACATGATAACTCCGGGTAGCGTCCAGATCCACTTCCTCAAACAGAAGAAAATCCGGCTCATACCCTGCAGCCAGCTTTGCCGCACCCTCCACCGTCTCAATCACGCTTTCTTCGCTGTCCGCCACAGAGGACTTCCCTCCGTCCATGAAAAAACTGAACGACGGCGTATAGGCGCCAAAGCCAATATTATAGGTCAGGATTCCATATTCCTGTCCCGGTTCCACTTCTTCCTGGACAGATAACACGTCATACGTCTCTTCAGCTGACTTTACCTCCAGTTCCAGGTGACCCGGCATCCTGTGCCAGGACAGAACCACATACAGCACATACCCTGCAACCACCAGCAAAACCAAGCCCAAAACAACGCCGACAGCCCGCAGCGCCTTCTTTTTCCCTTTCTTCATCCCATGCATCCCTTTCTTTTCCCTCCTATCATACCCTACTCCGGAGAAAAACTCAATTTAAAAATCTTTGGTTCCGCCAATTTTCTGGTCAGTCCGTTACTGCTCACGGGGTGGGGGAGATGCCCATTGGCTGAGGGAAGGTTTGGTACGCAGCCAATGGGCATTTCCCCCACCTCGTGAGCAGTAACGGAACCGATACGTTCTCCAACATGCCCTATTGCGAATTAAAAATAAATATTATATCATTAAATACGGTAGGAAGCCCTGTCTGTCCGAATAAAGGCTTCTAAATATTTTTACGAAAAGAGGCGCATCATATGACGATCAATGAAAAAGCTCTTGAACTGCATAAAGAATGGAACGGAAAGCTCGAAACCGTCTCCAAAGTATCCATCAAGTCCAGGGAGGCCCTTTCTCTGGCCTATACGCCGGGCGTCGCTGAACCCTGTAAGGTAATTGCCCAGGATAAGGAGGCCGCCTATACCTATACAATCAAGGCCAATACCATCGCCGTGGTATCGGACGGTTCTGCGGTGCTGGGGCTGGGCAATATCGGCCCTTATGCCGCCATGCCCGTGATGGAAGGCAAGGCCGCTCTCTTTAAGGAATTCGCCGGCGTCAATGCGGTTCCCATCTGTCTGGATACCCAGGATACAGAGGAAATCATCAAGGCGGTGGCCTGGATGGCGCCCGGATTCGGAGGGATCAATCTGGAAGACATCAGCGCGCCGCGCTGCTTTGAGATTGAAGAAAGGCTGAAAGAAATGCTGGATATTCCCGTATTTCATGACGATCAGCACGGAACGGCCATCGTAGTTCTCGCCGGCGTCATCAATGCGCTGAAGGTTGTGGGAAAGAAAAAAGAGGGCTGCCGTGTAGTCATTAACGGCGCCGGAAGCGCGGGCATCGCCATCGCCAGGCTGCTGCTTTCTTATGGTTTCCTCCATGTCACCCTGTGTGATAAGAGCGGCATCCTTTCCAAAGAAACGCCGAATTTGAACTGGATGCAGGAAAAAATGGTTCAGGTCACCAATCTGGAGGGCCGTAAGGGCCTGCTTGCTGATGCCATGGAGGGGGCCGATATCTTCATCGGCGTCTCTGCACCCGGCATTGTCACCCAGGAAATGGTCGCTTCTATGAATCCGGATGCCATTCTCTTCGCCATGGCCAATCCTGTTCCGGAAATCATGCCGGATCTGGCCAAGGCAGCTGGTGCAAAAGTGGTAGGCACCGGGCGCAGCGATTTTCCGAATCAGGTCAACAATGTGGTCGCCTTCCCCGGCATCTTCAAGGGGGCACTGGAAGGCCGCGCCAGACAGATCACGGAAGAAATGAAGCTGGCTGCAGCGCTGGCCATCGCCTCTCTGGTTCCGGATGATGCCCTGTCCGAAGACAATATCATGCCGGAAGCCTTCGACCCGAAGGTGGCGGAAGTGGTGGCAGAAGCGGTTAAGGCGCATATCCCCAGGTGACGCCATCATGCCGGAATGGGAAAAGCCTTATTATACCTTAAATGACTGGTGTCTTGCACAGTATGGGGAAAAGCTGTACAAAATCGCTCTGGACGCAGGGTTTAGCTGCCCGAACAGGGATGGAACCCTGGGAAAGGATGGCTGCATCTTCTGCAGCGCGGGCGGCAGCGGAGAATTTGCCGCCAAGGCGGCCGTTCTTCATCCGGATGTTCTTCCTCCGGATGAAAGCGCTCTGCCCGCTCCCTCTGCTTCGGTTTCTCTTCCGGTTGCTCCCGGCTCCATCCGACAGCAACTGGAAGCAGGCAAGGCCCTCCTTTCCTCCAAGCGTACAGGCAGCCGTTATATCGCCTATTTTCAGGCATATACCAACACCTATGGCCCCCTTCCCTATCTGGAGCGCATCTTTACGGAAGCGCTGGAGGTGGAGGATGTGGCGGGCATTTCCATCGCCACCCGGCCGGATTGCCTGCCTGAAGGGGTTCTTCATCTTCTGGAAACGTTAAAACGCCGTTTTCCGGATAAATTCATCTGGGTGGAACTGGGGCTGCAGACCATCCATGAAAAAACGGCCGCCTATATCCGCAGAGGCTATCCGCTCTCCTGTTTCGATTCGGCGATCCGCAGCCTGAACTCCATCGGCGTGCCCGTCATCGTCCACGTCATTCTTGGACTCCCCGGGGAGGACAGAGATATGATGCTGGACACCATCCGTTATCTGAACCGCTGCGGCATCTGGGGCATAAAGCTGCAGCTTCTTCATGTTCTCAAAGGAACGGATCTGGCCGCGGATTATCTGGCCGGGCGTTTCCGGACGCTGGAGTTAGATGAGTATCTTTCGCTCCTTTCGGACTGCATCGCTGCACTGTCCCCAAAAACCGTCATTCACCGCGTAACCGGAGACGGCCCCAAAAAGCTTCTGATCGCTCCCGAATGGAGCGCAAACAAACGCAACGTATTAAATCTGCTTCACCGTTATCTGAAGCAGAATTCTATCAGACAAGGACAATGCTATGAATCAGGAACCAACCACGCTCTATAAATTAATCGTGCTCTATATGCTCGACAGGGTTGATTTTCCCCTGACCACCGCCCAGATCAGCGAGTTCATCCTGGATAAGGAATACACGAACTTTCTCACGCTGCAGACGGTGATCTCAGAGCTCGTGCAGACCGGGCTGGCGGAGTCCAAAACCACCCTGAACCGGACCCGGCTGCAGCTGACCGATGAAGGCCGCGAGACGCTGCGTTTTTTTGAAAACCGCATCAGCGACGCCATTAAGCTGGATATTCAGGAATACTTCAAAAACCATAAGCTGGAAATGCGCAACGAATCCTCCATCCAAAGCAACTATTACAAGCTGGTAAACGGGGAATTTGAAGCAAGGCTGGTGGCAAAGGATAAAGATGTGGAGCTGGTGAGCATCTGTATCAGTGTGCCCACGCCGGAACTGGCTGCGTCGATCTGCAATAACTGGCAGAAAAAAAACAAAGAAATTTACCAATACTTAACCGAACAGTTGTTCTGACCAAAAAAAGAAATGGGAAACAGGGAGGCGGCGTTCTTGGCCGTAGGCCATTCCCGTGGGCTGTATCTTCCTTTCAGAGGCACGCTCGCGCTCGGCTAAAAACGTAGCGGTACATAACGGAGCAAAGGACGCTCCGTAAGGACCGACGTTTTTAGACGGCCTCTGAAAGGAAGATACGGCCCGCAGGAATGGCCTACGGCCAAGAACGCCGCCTCCCTGTTTCCACCTCTCTTCTTCGGTCAGGATATGGTGGAGTATTCGTATTCGTTTTTGTATTTGTAGTGGTTTAGCTATTCCAGTCGGAAAGCGTCACATATGCGGGTTCTTTGCTTTCGTCCGCATATGTGACGCTTTCCGGCTGGCTATCTATAAGCAAGTCCATTTTTCATGGATTGTTCTGTTCCTTTTCTTCCGCTTCTTTCTTTATCCGTTTCATGTGTTCCCGGATTTTAGCTTCGTAGCCGTTGCCGGATGGATGGTAGAATTCTTTCCCGCTCAGTTCATAGGGCAGATACTGCTGTTTTACATAATTGTTCGGATAGTCATGTGCATATTTATAATCCAGTCCGTGTCCCAATTTTGCCGCTCCTTTATAATGTGCGTCCTGCAGATGCGGCGGAATGGGCAGGTTGCCCGTCTCCTGCACGCAGGCGGACGCTTCGCTGATGGCGCATACCGCCGCATTGCTCTTCGGCGCGCAGGCCACATAGGTCGCCGCGTTGGCCAGAATGATCTGTGCCTCCGGCATGCCGACGCGTTCCACTGCCAGGGATGCTGCCACGGCCACCTGAAGGGCCTGCGGATCCGCGTTCCCCACATCCTCAGAGGCGCAGATCATGATCCTGCGCGCGATAAAGGTCACGCTCTCCCCTGCATAGAGCATCTTCGCCAGATAATAGACCGCTGCATCCGGATCTGATCCCCGCATGCTCTTAATGAACGCGGAAATCGTATCATAATGGTTATCCCCTGTTTTGTCATACTTCACCACCCGCTTCTGGATGCATTCCGCCGCCACATCCAGCGTGATGTGAATCTTCCCATCTTCTCCCCTGGGCGTGGTGAGAATTCCCAATTCGACAGCGTTCAGCGCCAGCCTGGCATCTCCGCCCGCCATCTCGGCCAGGAATTCCGAAGCGTCCGCATCCAGAACGGCCCCGTAGGCGCCCATCCCTTTTTTCTCATCCTCCACGGCCCTGCGCAGGAGTTCTTTGATATCCTCCTTATTCAAAGGCTTCAGTTCAAAGATGATGGAACGGGAGATCAGCGCCCCGTTCACCTCAAAATACGGATTTTCCGTGGTCGCCCCGATCAGGACGATGGTTCCGTCCTCCACGAAAGGAAGCAGATAGTCCTGCTGCCCCTTGTTAAAGCGATGGATCTCATCTATGAACAGGATGGTTTTCTTCCCATACATGCCCAGGGTTTCCTTCGCCCTTGCCACCACCTCTTCCATATCCTTTTTGCCCGCCACAGTGGCGTTGATCTGGGTGAACTGGGCGCTGGTAGTATTCGCAATCACACGGGCCAGCGTGGTCTTTCCCGTTCCAGGCGGCCCGTAGAAAATCACACTTCCCAGCTTGTCCGCCTTGATCGCCCGATACAGCAGTTTATCCTTTCCGATGATGTGCTGCTGTCCCACCACTTCTTCCAGCGTCTCCGGCCTCAGCCTGGCTGCCAGAGGGGCTTCCTTTTCCTTTTGGCTTTGCGCCATATACTCAAACAGATCCATCTTTGACCCCTTTCTCTATCTCTTTTCCTCCGTCACATATGCGACTGAATGCCTCCTATACATACTTATCCAACCAGTTCTGATCCTGATACCAACTGTATTCGCCCATCTGGCATCCATGGCACAGATCGACCGCCATCTCGCAAATAATATCGGCCAGTTCCAGCTTTTCCTTCCATTTCTCTCCTATCGCACGATATCCGAGAAGCGCGCCCAGGATATTTCCCGTCACCGCTCCGGTGGAATCGCTGTCCCCTCCATGGTTTACCGCGGCGATCACGCCTGCGGAAAAATCGTCCCTGTGCCTCAGGGCGCAGTAAAGGGAGATTCCGAGCGTTTCCTCCGCCACCCAGCCTTCGCCCAGCAGGCGGATATTTTCCAGATCTGTCCGTCCGTTTCCGGCGAGTTCCACGGCCAGATCGATCTTGTCCGTCAGTTCTTTCAGATGCGCGTCTTTTTCAAAAAGCTTTATCGCCGCGTTGCGGGCATCCAGAATGATTTCTTCCAGCTCCGCCTGCCCGCGCGCTTCCAGGATCCTTCCGATCACATGGGTCAGCACCGCCGCAGGCATATAGCCCAGGGAATGCCCGTGCGTGATCGCCGCGAGCTGTGCCCCTTCCAGATCCAGGTCTTCCAAGCTGCCCCGATAGTTGCTTCCCACGCGGTATTTCAGCGCCAGCGGGGCGACGCGCATCAAGCCGCCGCAGCCCTTGCTGTCATTGACCGGATTGCCGATATAATCAGAAACAGCGCCTCGTTTTTTTCTTTCAGCCAGCGCAGACAGGCAGGTGTTCCCCGGCGCACGGCGCGCATAGAGTTCCGGCACGTCCGCAAGCCGACAGCGTATCCGCCTTATCTCAGAATCGTCCGTGCAGCCAGGGCTATGCTGGTTCTGCGTCTTCAGCCAATCCTGATATGCCTCAGCCACATAGATTCTTGGCGGGCCGCCGATTCCCCGCAGGGCGATCCTGGTCTCTCCGCATAGAATGCCGTTCGCCGTAAACAGCGTCATCTGCGTATCGTCAGAAATCAGTGCCTTGCCGGAATCTGGATCCAATGCATAAGAGGTGAGCCCTTCCGGCCCATAGGTTTTAAAAATCTCCTTTTCCGTCCAAAATTCAACGGGATACCCCAGCGCGTCTCCGACGGCCCCTCCCATCAGGCAGCCCTGGATCGCATCCAGATACGCTTCCTCCTTCCGCATGCGTTCCTGTACGCACCGTCTTATCTCCCTGTCCTCATCCCTGTAGAAATCGGTAAAATTCCTGGCAAATTCCCGGTAATTATATTGATCCGCCGAAGAATCCAGAACTGCAAAATCAATTCTCTCAAAAAAGTCCTCGGCCTCCATCCCTCCATATGCAAATCCCTTCATGGCCTGATAAAACAGGTCGGACACCACCCTCGCGTCATTTCCGAACGCCCCGCAGCCAAACGCTCCCAAAATCAGCACTTTATACCCCAGATAAGCGGCTGCCTTCAGCATGCCGGTGATGCGCCGCAGCAGCAGCGCGCGATATTCCTCTTCACCAAGGCCTTCCTTGCCCTGGACAACCATCGGGGCCGCACAGGTCATCACGGATACAAGCACGGTCTCTTCCAGCAGTTCGTCCTTTTCATCCCGTATGATTTCCACCAGCGGCGTGATCATGAGCCCATCCGAGCCCATCCGCGTCCGCAGGCTGCGATTATATTGATAATAAGGAAGCGCTTCCTCGCTTTCCAGGGAAAGCAGTAGGGAACTTCTGCGGCACAGATCCTCTTCCTGCGCCTTCGCTCCATCCCGGACCCCGCCGCCCGGATAGACCGGATTCGCCAGGTTCAGCACGAGAATCCGCTTCTCTTTCTCTTCAGGCCCGAAAAACAGATGGAAGCAGTCCTTATATCGTTTTCTCGCCAGCGCATAGGCGTCCATATTCTCACAGCTGACGCCAATCCTCCCCATCGTATGCACATGGGGAAACTCTCTGGCAGAACAAATGGCCTCCACATCCTGCGGCAGATAGACCGCTGTCTGCTTCATCTGCCTCCGGGAAAGCTTCAGATCCACCCGCTTCCCATTCACCTCATAATATCCCTGTTCCAGAATCCGCATCGTATCTTTGAGCACTTCTTTGTTATCCCGCCCCATCTGCATCCTCCCTCTGGATTACCGCCGCAGCCCATCCTTCTCTCACATACCAACCCTTCCGTTCCTTATCTTCTTCATGCTTATCAGTCTAGCAAATGTCCTCGTAAAGGGCAAGATAAAAAGCTTGATGTTATCCGTTGCTGCCATTTTGCATAATCCGATCGTGCGGCGCGCATACTGTTCCTGTTAAACAATCCTTTTTCCGCATAACGAAAGGAGACCTCATGAAAGACAAGGATTACAACATCACAGAGGATCAAGACTATATCAGCGCCGTATCTTCCACAGACTGCACCGGCCTGATCCCATCCGGAACCGTAAATGAAAAAGAACTGGACGCATACCGGGAACTCTATCCCTTTGGCCAGCCGGAACTGAGCGAAGAAGAGCAGAAAGCCATGCGCCAGAAGAAGTAGCCGGACGCCGTTTGCCTCCCGCATGCCTTTCTGTCTGTTCCAACGTTTCCTCCCCCGGAGCAGAACAGCGAAACTCCCATCCGGCCGCAGGCTAAACTTCCTCCTGGCCGCAGGCTTTTTATTGACAGCCTCCACCCCTCCCGATACAATGAAGATGAAACTGCTGCACCGCCTTTTGAACCGATCAAAACTGCAGCCGGAAGGCATTCTATTTCGGATGCCTACGGCTCAATCAAGGCGGTGCCGCACAAAAACAAGGGTATAGATATAGGAGGAACGGGTTATGGCTAACATTTTAAACAGTCCGGGCCGTTATGTACAGGGCGCCGGAGAGCTTTCCCGGCTGGGAAGCTATGCGAAAGAATACGGACGCAAAGCGCTGCTTCTGATCAGCGCGTCCGGATATAAGAGAACGGGAAACGTGCTGGAAAAGAGCTTCGAGGGGACAGATTGCTCCATCCAGTTCGACTATTTTAATGGGGAATGCTGCAAAGACGAAATCAACCGCCTGTCCGGCCTGATGGAGGAACAGGGCTGCGATCTGATCATCGGCATCGGCGGCGGCAAAATCCTGGATACCGCCAAAGCGGTTGCCTATTACAGGCATACGCCGGTCATCATCTGTCCCACCATCGCTTCCACGGATGCGCCCTGCAGTGCGCTGTCCGTAATCTATACGCCGAATGGCGTATTTGAGGAATATCTTTTCCTCCCTTCCAACCCTGACATGGTGCTGATGGACACACAGGTCATTGCCAACTCTCCGGTTCGTCTGACCGTATCCGGCATGGGAGATGCGCTTGCCACCTATTTTGAAGCGCGGGCCTGCAAAGCGAAGGATGCGCTAACCTGCGCAGGCGGACACGGCACACTGGCCGCACACGCGCTGGCAAAGCTCTGTTTTGACACTCTGATGGAAGAAGGCGTAAAGGCGAAAATCGCGCTGGAGTCCGGCGCCTGCACCAGCGCTGTGGAGAAAATCATTGAGGCCAACACGCTGCTCTCCGGCATTGGCTTTGAAAGCGGCGGCCTGGCAGGAGCGCATGCTATCCACAACGGGTTCACCGTTCTGGAAGAATGCCACAGCATGTATCACGGTGAAAAAGTCGCTTTTGGAACCATCGTTCAGCTCGTTCTGGAAGATGTGCCGGAAGAAGAACTGGAAGATGTGATCGATTTCTGTATCGAAGTGGGGCTTCCTGTCACGCTGAAAGAACTGGGAATCGAAACGGTCACACAGGACAAGATCATGGCTGTCGCCACCGCAGCCTGCGCAGAAACGGATACCCTCCACAACATGCCCTTTGAGGTGACTCCTGAGAAGGTCTGTGCGGCGATCCTGGCAGCGGACGGATACGGACGGTATTTCCTCGGAGAAATCTAGAAACGCCAAGACAGTTCCAGGCCGGAAAATTCTGCCGGCCTGGAATCATTTTTTATAGGGGCGCACAAAGCCTGCATCCCTTCTGCTTTCATCCTTTGTTCTGATTTCGCGATACCAGTTTGACTGCCCTGCCAAGACCTGTCTGACATACGCACTCCGGCAGGACCGCCAAATGAATGCGATTTTTCAAATTTTTCTTTTTTTCTCCCAACACTTTTCCCCTTTCAAACGTCTTTATAGTATAACAATCCTCACAGCAAGTTATC